>JANPCA010000071.1:0-20461 GCA_031430715.1 Hyphomicrobiales bacterium
GGGCAAGGCCGCCACGGTTGCGATCAACGACGCGCCAAGCAGCAACTGGATTGGGTCAAGTCCGGCCCGCCCAAGGCGCCCGAGCCCCACGCCTTCGATGGCGTAACAAAAGACCGCCAACAGCACGAGCCCGATGAAGAAAGATTGCGCCGGATCAGGCAGACTGCTGTCGGGAAGCGTGATCAGCAGGACTCCGGCCAACCCCAATATGAGACCAACCACCCGGCTCCAGGTGGCGCGGTCGAGTCCGAAGGCGATCGCCAGCGGGAACGACACCATCGGAATGATCGACATGCACACCGAAATGACGCCCGCGGGCAGATGCACGGCCGCCGTATAGGACGCCGCACTGGGCAGTACCGTCCCAAACAGCGCCACGAACGCATAACGGCCCCAAGCGCCGGAATTGAGCGGCAGCCCCATGCCGCGCAACGCCACGATGCCGCCAAGGACGGCCACGGAAATGGCGGAACTCCAGAAGATGATCCCGAAACTGCGGTAACCGCCCACTACCGCGATCTTGGTCAGCGGAAAGGTCAGCGCCCAAACGGCCCCGGTCAGGACAAGTGCTGCGATGAGCGTCACATTCGGTTTCAAGGAGAGTCCTCACCAAAGGCCTGGCGGTTGTGCAAGTTAGGATAGGGTACCAAAGCGAAAAGCGCTACAGTCACTGCCACCAGAATAAGCTGGATGCCAGCTTTCGCTGGCATGACGGCATTGGGGATATCATTGATTTTCCCCACTCTTTCCGTCACCCCAGCGAAAGCTGGGGTCCAGCTTCTGTCCGGACCAGGTGGCATCCCGGTACAAACCAATTTTTTTGCAGGCTCTTTCGCGGGAAAGTCGGGCGGTGAGAATACTTGCGCCCGGGCGAAATCCCCCCTCACGCCGCCTCTTCCGTCTCCTCCTTGATCATCCCCAGCGCCGCCATGTACAAATCGAGCATTGATTGCTCCTCCTCGCGCTCGGTCGCCTCCTTCTTGCGCAATGAAATCACCTTGCGCAGAATCTTCGTGTCGAAGCCGTGGCCCTTGGCTTCGGCGTAGACTTCCTTGATGTCGGCGGCGATGGTTTTCTTTTCTTCCTCAAGGCGCTCGATGCGTTCGACCAGCGAGCGCAATTGGCCTTGGGCGAAACTGGTCTTGGTGTCGGTCATGAATGTCTCCGGATGTCTCAATGCTTATGCGATTTTTCGAAACCCTGTTTCTGCTCGGCCGATGCCTCGCGCTGGTACTTGGCCTTCCAGTCTTCCTGGGCCATGCCATAGACCATATGCCGCGCCGCCTCACGGCTTAACCCCACGCCCCGCTCCACCGCCTCCTCCTCAAACCAGTTCGACAGGCAATTGCGGCAGAAGCCGGCGAGGTTCATCAGGTCGATGTTCTGCACATCAGTCCGCTGGCGCAGATGTTCGAGGAGCCGCCGGAAGGCCGCCGCTTCGATCTCGGTTTTCGTCTTCTCGTCCATGTCCATGGTTTCAACTCCCGAGGCTCTTCATAATCGGTTCGATCACCTTCGCCACCCGTTCCACCCATTCATCCACACCTGTTTTGGCGGCGATCAAGTCCTGGCGGATTTCGATCAGGGCATGGGCCAACCCGCGCTTGGTGCCATGGGTGTGAAGCGTATCGCCCTCCAGTGCCCCATGATAGGGCTCGTTGTCGCCCACCGCGAGATCGCCTTGGGCCGCAAAGCCCGCGATCATCGCCCGCGCCACTACTTCATCCTGGTCCCACAAGATGCCCACCTGCCAGGGCCGGGGAAAACCCTTCCAGGCGGGCGTGAAACTGTGCAGCGACACGATATGGGGGGTCTGCCCCCGCGCCAGCAGCCCATCGATCTCCGCCGTGATGGCCTGATGATAGGGCCGGTGAAACCTTGCGATGCGGATGCGCCGCTCCGCCTCGTCCACATCCCGGTTGCCGGGCACCACCGCCCCGTCCGACAGGCGCATGATGAGGGTGGGATCGTCCAGGCCCCGGTTCAGATCGATCAGCAGCCGGGAAAAGCGCGACAGCAGCGCCGTTCCACCGAGCCGCTCCGCCAGCCCCAGCGTTACATCCCTGGCCCCGATGTCATAGGCGATGTGGCGCGCGAACTGGGCCGGCGCCAATCCCAGCCCGCCATATTCCGGCGGCAGCGCGTTGCTGGCATGGTCGCAGAGCAGCAGCAACCCGATTCCCTCCCGCCCCGGCACCCGCTCCACCGCCCGCGCGTCATTCATCTTTGCCATGGACGGACCATATAGATGAGGCTAATCCCTCAGTCATCTGGTTACGCCAAGCAATGGCGGGGACAGCGATCCCCCAGGTTGACGGGGCTCAGGCCACGGGGGAATGTTAGGGGTGATTCGAAAGCTTAATTCCGGAGGCGGCACAATGGTTCGGAAATTGGCGCTAGCGCTTGGCGCGCTCCTTTTGCTCGGCGCGATGCCGCTGCCAGCCCTCGCCGACTTGAAGCTGTGCAACAACACGGCGAGCCGGGTGGGCGTGGCGCTTGGCTACAAGGACAAGGACGGCTGGGCCACCGAGGGCTGGTGGACCATCGAGCCGCAGAAATGCATGGCCCTCATCAAGGGCGACCTGATCGCGCGCTACCATTATGTCTTCGCGGTGGACTACGACAAGGGCGGCTCGTGGGGCGGCAAGTCGATGATGTGCACCAGGGACAAGGTCTTCACCATCCGCGGCATCGAGGATTGCGAGGGCCGCGGCTATACCAAAACCGGATTCTTCGAGGTCGATACGGCAGAGGAGTCCGACTGGACCGTCTCGCTGTCGGGCGAGAAGACCACTCAAGGACAATGATTTGCGCCGCAACCGGAATGTCAAGATCGTAGCCACCTTAGGCCCCGCCTCCTCCAGCCCGGAAATGCTGGAGAAATTGTTTGTCGCCGGCGTCGATGTCTTCCGCATCAACATGAGCCACACCAATCATGACCTGCTGCGGCAATTGCACCGCGACATCCGGGCGCTTGAAGCAAGGCTCAACCGCCCGGTCGGCATCCTGGCCGACCTGCAGGGGCCGAAAATCCGCATCGGCACCTTCGCCAACAAGGAAGCCCAGATCGCGGCCGGCGATATTTTCATCTTCGACACCGGCAAGACGCCGGGCGATGCCACCCGTGACTGCCAGCCGCATCCGGAAATCTTCGCTTCGGCGCGGGTTGGCGATTTCCTGCTGCTGAACGACGGCCGCCTGCGCGTCGAGATCACGGTTGCCGAGCCGGAGAAGCTCACCACCCGGGTGATCTTCGGCGGCACCCTGTCGGACCGCAAGGGCGTCAACCTGCCCGATACGGTGATCCCCATTCCGGCCTTGACCGACAAGGACCGCGCCGACCTCGAGGCCGCGGCCTCCGTGGGCGTCGACTGGATCGCGCTTTCGTTTGTGCAGCGCGCCGACGACGTGGCCGAAGCCCGCAAGCTCATCGCCGGCCGGGCCGGCGTCATGGCCAAGATCGAAAAGCCCGCCGCCTTGACCGTGCTCGACGAGATCCTCGAAATCGCCGACGGGCTGATGGTGGCGCGAGGCGATCTTGGCGTCGAACTGCCGCTCGAAACCGTGCCGGGGAAGCAGAAGCTGATCACCCGGGCGGCGCGGCGTTTAGGGAAACCGGTGATCGTCGCCACCCAGATGCTCGAATCGATGATCGTCGAACCGGTGCCGACCAGGGCGGAGGTCTCCGACGTCGCCACCGCCGTCTATGAGGGCGCCGACGCCGTCATGCTCTCGGCCGAAAGTGCGGCTGGCGCTTGGCCCGACAAGGCAGTGGCCACCATGGACCGCATCGCGGTCGCCGTCGAGCGCGACACGCTCTACCGCGGCATCATCACCGCCCAGCGCTATGAGCCGCAACCCACCAGTGCGGATGCCATCTCGAGCGCCGCCCGCTCGATCTCCGAGACCCTCAAGCTCGCGGCCATCGTCTGCTACACAGGATCGGGCTCGACGGGATTACGCATGTCGCGCGAGCGCCCCGATACGCCGGTGATCGCCTTGACCCCGATCCCCGCCACGGCCCGCCGCCTGGCCCTCGTCTGGGGCCTCCACTGCGTGCTGACCGAGGACGCCCACGACTTGGACGACATGGTGATCCGCGCCACCAAAATCGCCTTCGACGAGGGTTTTGCGCAACCGGGCCAAAGGATCATCATCACGGCGGGCGTGCCGCTCGGAACCCCGGGGGCAACCAACATGCTGCGCATTGCCTATGTGGGCAAAGGCGGGGCGGCGGGGAACTAGGCGCCTTTCACGCTTGCCCGTTCGAGTCGCGCCGCCTCGGCCTCCATCTGCGCTTTCCAATCCGCAGCCTCGGCCTGATCGGCGAGCTTCGTGTAGAGCTGGGGCCAGACCGTCTCGCGGAGGAACTCCACCCGGTCCTCATCCCACGGCCACACCTCGGCGGCCCGCATCTGGGCGAGGAAATCGATGAAGCGATTGCGCACATGCTGGGGATTGGGAAGTTTTGGCGCGGAAACGGATTTCGTTTCGCCGAAGAGGTCAGGCTGGTTATGGGACATAGTGCGGCTTCGCCTTCCGATTCCCTGCTCGTTACGGCTTAAATCCGCGGAAAGAGGTTGTAAAGAAATCGCCGCCCGCGCTCGTTGCCGCCGCAGGAAGCGGGATGCCAGCCTTCGCTGGCATGACGGAATTGAGGGGAATATATGTTGTTCTTTAATAACTTACAGAGGAACATCAATCCAAATTACCGTCATGCCAGCGAAGGCTGGCATCCCGCTTTTCTGGCCCGGGATCAGGTAGCGGCAGCTGCGAAAGCCGCAAAACCCGACTCAGCGCCCCGCCGCAGCCCGCTCCTGATTGAGCGCGAACAGGTGTTCAAGAACCTGCTCATCGGTGAGATCGGCGGGCCAGCCATAGGCGGCGGCGACGGCTTCATCGAGTTTGCGATGGGCGTTGGCCAGCCACTGTGGGCGCTGGTTGTAGAGATTGGTGAGGGTGCGCTTCTTCAGTTCCTTGGCCGCCGCTTCGTCCCTGGGCAGAATGCGGTCGGGATATTTCACCGGCGCCTCGCCGGGTGCGGCGGTGGGCACGATCTCGGGTTCGATCACAACCAGATCGGCGGGGTTCAGCCAAGCCTCGCGCAACCGGTTCAATTCGGCGGCGGCTGTGGCGATGGCTATGGCGCGCGGATCGTCCGCATACTGAGCAGCCGGAATGTTGGGCGTCAGGCCCTCCGGGAAGGGGAAGGTTTCGAAAGTGGTGGAGGGTGTGTAGCGCGGATCGTTGCCGACACCCAGCCACGTGCCCAATCGCAACGACCACAATTCATGGAAGCGCGAATGCAGGATGCCGAAGCTGGTGTCATCGTCGCGGGCCATGGCGATAACGGCACTGTCTGGAATGAGTATTGATGGTCGCCAGACAAACAAGCGGTACTTTGATACTCTCGGCGAAATAATCATCCGATTCAAGTTGCGCATTGCATTTCGCAAATCGCTTCCAGAACGGCCAAGCAACCACCAATTTTCTCGCCGCTGACGGTCATTGTTAGAGTCTCTCAACGGCTTGATAGTGGTTTTCACATACTCAAACGGAGTCTCAAACAGCGCTGCCTCTTTCTCATCAAGTTCATCAAAGTCGACGATCCACTTGTTGAGCGGACGCCGAACAATATCCAGTCCGTTTGCCCAAGGCTTAACTACGTCCCAATTTCCACGCCCATTGGGATTTAGCGGTGAGCTGAGCATTCTCAATGCGACTTCGCGCTCTACGTCGAACGGACCAACCTTTACTGGGCCTTGAAATGAGATATTCCTGTTTTCTGTAAGGCGACTGGATTTGGTTACGTCCAAAAGTGCGCCCGTGAGGTCCGAATTGATACGCGGAGTCGACCTGCCCTCAAGCTGTCTGTCGAAGAATCCGTCGCCGAATCCAATCATCGAGACTCGAACCGCCGCACCGTCCAAGACCCACGGCTCATCGGCATACGCGTCGTAAATCGCTCCGGCATTTGCGATGACGTCAAGAATCTTCCGATTGGCACCGCCGCGAATTGAGTTGGTTGTCACCAAGCCAGCCCTTTCCGTCTTGCAGCCTTCGATGGCCCTCCACGACTTCTCAACCCAGTAACAAACGAAGTCCGCTTCCGCTGGTACGCGCCCATCGTATGTCGCAAACAGCCGCTCGATTGCCGCGTCGCCAAGATTTGCGCGCAGCAGCTTCCCGCCCAAAAACGGCGGGTTCCCGATAATCACATCCGCGCTCGGCCACTCCGCCTCGCTGCCGTCGGGGTTCAGCAGCGCGTCGCGGCATTCGATCTGGTCGAGGCTCGACAGTACCGGCTCGGTATAGGCGGCATAGCCGTTCTTCAGCATCCATTGCAGGTCGCCGATCCACAGGGTGACGCGGGCCAGTTCCGCCGCGTAGGCTTCGATCTCGATGCCCTTGACCGCGGAAAGCCCGACGCGCGGGGCGGGGGCGGGAAGGCCCAGGCGCTCCGCTTCCACCAGTGCCCGCAATTCCAGATCCTTCAGCGCATGCAGCGCCACATAGAGGAAGTTCCCACTGCCGCAGGCCGGATCGAGCACTCGGAAATCCGCCAGCCGCGACAGGTAATTTTCCAGAGCCTCTTTCGCGGTACCGAGTGCTGCATCCTTGCGCTTGAGTTGCGCCGCGATCTCATCGCGCCGCCGTTTCTCGCCGGATTTCGCGTCCGTGCCCTTCTGCTTCAGTGCCTCCGCACCTTCTTCGAGAACGGCGCGGCGCTTGTCCTCCGCCGCCGCCACATCGGCAAGCGACGCCTTGATTGCCGCCAGCGCCGTGTCCCATTCTTTCGTCAGTGGACGGATGATCACCGGCTCGACGATCTTCAGGATTTTCGCCCGGTCGGTATAGTGCGCGCCGAGGGCCGGCCGTTCGCGCGTCGCTTTCAGCGCCTGCTCGAAAAGATTGCCGAAAATGGCGGGATCGATTTGCGACCAATTGTGCTCGTTGGCGGTTTCGTAAATCAGTTTGAGATCGTCGGCGGTCAACAGCAGGGCGGTATTGTCATCGAACAGCCCGCCATTGAACCAGCGGATCGGTTCGGCGCCGAAGAAACTATCCTGCGCCGCCATCTTGGCGAACAGTTCCGACAATTGCGACTGCGCTTGCGCGGGCTTGTTGATGGTCGCCTTGACCAGCCGCGTGAACAGCCCCTCCGGCAGCAGCCGTGCATCTTCGGCAAACATGCAGAACACCAGGCGGTTGAGGAAATGGGCAACGGCGCGGGGATGGTGCCCACGATCCTGCAAGTCGCGCCCCAGCTTGCCGAAACGGGCGGCAACCTTGGCGGTCAAGTCCTGCGGCGTCTGGCCGGGTTTCAGCCGGTCGGAACCTTCGAACACGGCGCGCAGGATGTCGAGCGTGGCGCCCACCCGCAAATCGTCGAAACCAAAGGTCCAGGTCTTGGTGACGGTGTTGGTCCAGTTGGAATGGATTTCGATGCGCTCCATGTCGGAGACCACCAGGTAGGGCGGGGTTTCGAGATCGAGCGAATAGGTGACGAGCTGGCGCAGCGCCGCCTTCAAGTCCTTGTGCTTGCCCTTGTACTCCCAGCCGAAACAGCCGCGCCGCCAGACATCGGCCCAGCCATCGCCACCTCCGGTGATGGCGGCCCCCCGCTCAAAACAGTAGCGTTCGCCCTTGGGGTCGTCCTCGGCTGGCGTGGGCTGGCCCAGCAAGCGGCACAGGTCGATAAAGTGCTCCTGCGATCCTTGCCGTTCGCGCAAGCTGCTTGGCGACCATTTGGCGATGAAGTCCGAGGCTTTCATGGGGGTCCGATTCGAGGCTGGCGTTGACTATCGCACAGCTTCACCGCAAGGTCAGCAGATACGTCCTGACAGCCTTGATTTATATTCCTATTTGCCCGTCAGCTACGGGGTCAAATCCCCTGCTCCAGCCTCTCCAGTTCCTTCACCGAGGCCTTGACCGACTCCATCCCCGGGTTGATGGTCAGCGCCTCCTGAAACGCCTCGAGTGCGGCACCGTATTTCTTCTGGCGCTTGAGGATCATGCCCTTGCCGGAGAGGGCGCCGAAATGGCGCGGTTCGAGATCGAGCACGCGATCGATGTCTTTGAGCGAATCCTGATCGCGCTTCATCAGGTAATAGAGGGTGGCGCGCTTGTTCCAGGCTTCGGCGAAATCGGGGTAGCTGCCGATCAGGCGGTTGAGGATGTCGAGGGATTGCCTGGGGGCGCCCTCGTCCATGGCGCGCGCCGCTTGGGCCAGCAGCACTTCCGCCGTTGGCGAATCCGACGCCATCCACAGGGTCCAGATCTTGCGCTCGATCGGTTGGGCTTCCTCCGCCCCGCCCGATTTATAGAGTCTGGCGAACAGCATATCGAGCTGGTCGGCCCGCGCCTCGGCGGGCTTCTTGGGGACAGGCGCCACGGCCTCGACGGTGCCACCCGCCCGGTCCTGGGCCAGGCCTGAGCCGCCGAGCATCAAAAATGAAACGAGAACCAGTGAAATTCCGCGCATGCGCGCAGCATACACCGGTTTCTATGGCAACAAAAAGGGCGCCGTGAACGGCAACCCATCCACGGCGTTCAAATCTCCGTCAAACGGTGAGGCTTCAGCCCTGGCGGGCCTTGAAGCGCGGATTGGTCTTGTTGATGATGTAGACGCGGCCATGCCGGCGCACCAGCTTGTTGTCGCGGTGGCGCTTCAGAAGCGCCTTCAAGGAATTGCGGACTTTCATGGACTTCACCTGGCTTTTCAGGCAGATGGAACCAAAGCTCCAAGCCGCCCCTGTGATCGATGGGCTGGTCTATAGGGGTGCCCGCCCAACCTGTCAACCAAGCCCCACCGGGCGCTTCTGCCGGGTTCGTGATTTGCCCGTGAACGCCAGCACTCCTAGCATCGATCCATGCTGAACCTGAAACCCATCGTCATGGCGCTGCTCGCCGTCCTGATACTGTTGACGAATACCGCCTTCGCCGCTTCCGATTGCATGGCACCGGGACAGTGTCTGGCGCCAGAATCCTGCGCCATATGCAGAAGCGATGCCGTGCCCGCCAAGGCGCCCTTCTGCGGCCAGTCCTGTCAGCCGATGGCCATGGATGAGCCTCCGCTCCCTGGTCCGGCGCTGATCGTGGCCGGCATGCAATTCGAGCCAGGAACGCCCCGGCTGCTGAGCATCTCCATCGCGCCACCGCTGCCGCCGCCGCGCTGACGCCGCTTCTGGCCTATCCATTCGATCAATCTTCAATCAAGGAAATACATCATGAAACGCATTTTCATCTCCATCACCTTCCTGCTGCTCGCATTCGCGGGCACGGCGGCGGCCGCCGAAATCTGCTGCGATGGCGGCCCGTGCTGTGACGGCGGACCCTGCTGCGACTAACGCCATGAACGCCGGCCCCAGCAAAAGGGGCCGGCGCACTGCATTTCCGGGTTGCTGGATTGTGGCTCCGCGGTACAACACCCAGCCATGCCTTCCAACCTCGACCCCCTCGAATTCTGGCTGACCTCCGGCGTTTTCCTGATCGCGGTCAGCATCGTCGCCCTGATGGCCTGGTTGGAAAAGCGGCCCCGCGCCGATTTCAACCCGCGCCTGGTCCCCACCACGCCCATCCTGCTGGTCTCCGGCTTCATCGGACTTTTGGCCCTGGTGCATTTGCTCAATCTCTGGGGCATACAGACCGGCAGGGGAACGTGACCATGACCATGCTGCCGCCCACCCAGACGCTTTATTTCGAAGACTTGGAACTCGGCATGACCGAGACTTATGTGAAAGAGGTGAAATCCTCCGACGTGGTGGGTTTCGCGGAGATTTCGGGCGACCGCAACCCGATCCACCTGTCGGAACATTTCGCCGCCAGGACGCCGTTTGGCGGCCGCATCGCCCACGGACTTTACACAGCGAGCCTGATCTCGGCGGTGATCGGCACGAGATTGCCGGGCCCCGGCGCGGTCTACCTGTCGCAGACCTTGAACTTCAGGGCCCCGGTGCGCATCGGCGACCATGTCGAGGCGAGCGTCGAGGTCGTCGAGATGATCGAGAAAGGCCGCCGCGTCAAACTGGCCTGCCGCTGCACGGTGGGCGCCACGCTGGTGCTGGAGGGGGAAGCGCTGGTGAAGGTGCCGGGGAAGCCGGAAGGGTACTGAGCTTGACTCACCATGCGCCACTTCTTTAGCCTCCCCCAATAACCGGGAGAACCACCATGCTGCGCAATTTCGACAACCGACTCAATGCCGATGTCATCCGGTGCTTGCGGGCCATGGGCCATGGCGACGATCTGGTCATCTGCGACACCAATTTCCCGGCCGATTCGGTGGCCCGCCATACTGTCACCGGCAAATTGCTGCGCATGGATAACCTGACGGCGGCCGAAGCGGCAGAAGCCATCCTGTCGGTGTTCCCGCTCGACAGTTTCGTGGAGGCGCCCGCCGAACGCATGGAAGTGGGCGCCAACCCGAAGGACATTCCGCCCGTCCAGGCCGAGGTGCAGTTGGCCATCGACAAGGCCGAGGGCAAGCCCTGGCCCATGGGATCGATCGAGCGCTTCGCCTTCTACGAGCGCGCCCGGAAGGCCTATGCGGTGATCGTGACGGGCGAGACGCGTTTCTATGGCTGCTTCATCTTCAAGAAGGGCGTCGTTCCGCCCAAGACTAAGTAACCGAGGCCCTTTTCAATCGCGGATAAAATGCAGTTTGGAGAATTGCGACCGGAACGCCGCGGCGTCGGGCGCCACGGACTGGGGCGAACGTTTTTTGAGCAGCACATCCGCGATGAAGCGGGCCACCTGGGGCATATCTTTCGCCGTCATGCCCCAGCGCACGATTTCGGGCGTGCCCATGCGCAAGCCGTTGAGGTCGCCATCGACCTCAGGCAGGGGCAAGCCGATGCCGCAGGACAATATGTTGGCCTGGCGCAACAGCTTCGCCGCCGTTTGCCCGCCGCCAAACCGGGCGGCTTCGATGGCGAACTGATGTGACGTGGTCATGCCGCGATCCCTGGCGAAGATGGCAACGCCAGCCGCATCCAGCGCCTCCGCCAGGGCTTTCGCCGCCTCGGCCATCGCCTGCGCATAGTCCCGCCCATGCACCTTCCAGTCGAGCAGCGTCATGGCGAGTGCGGCCGATTTCGCCGCGTCGAAATTGGCCGTGAGGCCGGGATAGGCGATGGCATCGAGGCGCTCGGCGATCTTGGCGCCGTTGGTCAGGATCAGCCCCGATGGCGGCCCGCCGAGGCTCTTGTAGGTGCTCATGGTCATCACATGGGCGCCCTCTTCCAGCGGCTGCTGCCAGGCACGGCCGGCGATCATGCCCGACATATGGGCCGCGTCGAACAGCACAAGCGCTCCCACCTCATCGGCGATGGTGCGAATCTCGCGGATCGGATGGGCAAAGAGATTGAGACTGCCGCCGATGGTGATGAGCTTTGGCTTCAGCCGCAACGCATCCTCGCGAAGGACTTTGACGTCGACCGTGTAACCAACTGCATCGATGGGTGCCGGATGAGTGATGAGGCCATAGAGGCCGGCGCAGCCCGCCGCTTGATGCGTCACATGCCCGCCGATGGCAGGAGGTGGTGCGATGATCGTATCACCGGGCCTCGCCGCCATCATGAACACATAGAGATTGGCGAGCGCGCCCGAGCCCACCCGGATCTCCGCATACCGGGCATTGAAGACCTCGACGGCCAGCTCCGCCGCCATCACTTCGATCTTCTCCACACCCTCGAGGCCCATCTCGTATTTGTCGCCCGGATAGCCGAGCGATGGCCGCGAGCCCAGTCCACTGGCCAGCAGCGCCTCGGCCTTCGGGTTCATCATGTTGGTGGCGGGGTTGAGATTGATGCAGGCACGCTCATGGATATCGCGGTTCTCCGCGATAAATGCCATGAGGCTCCGCTCACTGTCATCGGCGCATTGCCCGGCGACTTGGGCGGCCAGCGACTGGATGTAGGTCTCCGGTCCAGCAGGAACCCAGTCCCGGCGCTCCAATCTTGCCATAGGTATTTTCTCCTGCTCATCCCGCCGCGGCATTGTGCGGCTTGTATTCATTCATTGCCGCTTGCCACCACAGATGCAAGGGCCTGGTTCTCACGGCGGCAACTGCCGTGCCGTATTTCATCGCACAAAAGACACAAGCCCAACGCATTGCGGCTTCACCAGTGGTGGCCCGCCGCGATTCGCCCCAAGTTTCAAAGAATGCGACGGGATTTGTTCACGGTATCGCAACGCCGCTATTGCCAAGGTCCACTTTCGCAGGCTGCCGGGAACGCCTCTGCATCGATTCAAGGCCGGAGGCAGACGAGGAGGTTCAATATGAGGATTCTGCGCCGCATTCACTGTGCCGCGACGCTGGCGCTCATCCTGACGGTCCTGATGGTAAGCACCGCCGCCGCGGCGGTAAAGACCTGGTCCGGGAACTTTCCCGTGATCGGCGCCGTCACGATCCCCGCCGGCGATACCGTAACGCTCGACACCGAGGTGGCGCTCACCAGCCTCACCATCGATGGCGAACTGATCTGCGCCAACAAGAATCTCAGCCTCACCGCCAACTGGATCATGGTCCATGGCACGTTTGCATGCGGAACCCCCGAAGCGCCCTTCATGCAGCGGCTCGCCATCACGCTGACCGGCAGCGACCCCAATCAGAACATCATGGGCATGGGGACGAAATTCCTAGGGACGATGGGCAGCGGGCGCATCGAACTGCACGGCGAACCGCGCCCCGGCTGGACCAGTCTCGCGGCCACGGCCAACTGCGGCGCCAACCAGATCGCCCTCAGGGACGCGGCCGGATTGCGGGCCGGCGACCGGATCGTGATCGCCTCCACCGATTACCGCTCCGAACATGCCGAAGAGCGCGTCATCGCCGCCGTCTCCGGCAATAATGTGACGCTCTCCGGGAAGCTGAACTTTCAGCACTGGTGTTCCTCGGACACATTTGGTCCGCATCTGCTTGAGGAATGCGCCGAGGTCGGCCTCCTGTCGCGCAACATTCTCATTCGCGGCGATGCCTTCTCGCGCCAGGCGGGTTTTGGCGGCCACGTGATGATCATGAACGGCGGCTCGGGCCGGATCAGCGGCGCCGAGTTCCTGAACATGGGCCAGAAGGGCCGGATCGGACGCTATCCCATGCATTGGCACCTGGCCGGTGACGCGCCCGGCCAATATCTCGAGAATTCCAGCATCGTCCACTCCTACAACCGCTTTCTATCCGTACACGGAACACATCGCATCCGCCTGTCGCGCAATGTCGCCTATGACACCATCGGCCATGGCTATTATCTCGAGGACGGCATCGAACGCGGCAATGTCATCGAGGGCAATCTCGGCCTTCTGGTGAAGAATTCCACCGACGGCACGCCGACCGCCTCCGACCGCCAGGCCTCGGTTTTCTGGATCAGCAACCCGGACAACATCGTGCGCCGCAACGTGGCGGCGGGTGCCGAGCACACCGGCTTCTGGCTGGGCTTTCCCGAGCATCCCATTGGCCTGTCGGCAACGGACACGGTATGGCCGCGGCGCACGCCCCTCAAGCTGTTCAAGGACAATGTCAGCCACTCCAATGGGGCGCGCGGCCTCTATGTCGATGGTGCTGAAAATCCCGACCGCACCACGTCGGTCACCTGGTACGAGCCGCGCCTCGATCCGGCCAACGGCGCCTCCGCCAAGGTGCCGCCCGTCTTCGAAAATTTCACCTCCTACAAGAACCGCTATGAGGGCATCTGGCTGCGCAGCTTCTCAAATCCCGTGCTGCAGTCCGTGAAGCTCGCCGACAATTGGATGGGCGCCTATTTTGCTTCGCTATCCGGCTCGCCCGGTTACATTCAGGATTCGCTGATCGTTGGCGTCACCGGCAACAAGGGCAATCCCGCCGACTGGGAAACCAAGGACGTGGACGGCCGCGAGCTGCCGCATTTCTGGTCGCCCGGGGATTCGATCCGTGGGCTCGAGTTCTACGACGGCCCGATGGCCGTGCAACGCAGCTTGTTCGCCAATTTCAATTCCAACGCGCGGCGCAAATCGGGCGCCATCACCAACCTCTCGCCCAATCCCTTCTGGGTCAGCACGGCGAGTTCCTCGAACAAACTAAGTTTCATCAACAGCAATCAGGTCTGGCTCGATCCCCTGACCCCCGGCAATGACGGTGACGCCTACTCGGTGATCCGCGATGGCGACGGATCGCTCACCGGCGCCGCCGGCCGCTCCATCGTGCCGGATAACCCGGTCCTCGTGACCTCGAATTGCACGCAAAAACCCCTGTGGAACGCCTTCGTCTGCCCCAACAGCTATATCGGCGTGCAACTGCGCACCTATGCCGGCGCCAGCCTCGACGGTACGGTCTTGCAGCGCGACGACGGCGCCTCCGGCATTCTGGGAAGCGGCGACGGCTCGCCGGAACAACTGCACTTCGCGGTCATCGAGAACCGCCCGCACACGCTGGCGCTCCCCTTCGCGGCCCCGCAGCGCATGACCTTCATCCGCTACGAGAAGGCAGGCAAGGCCGCCAGGCTGGCGCTGCCCTACCCCACATCGGCCTTCACCATCACGCTCTGGGGCAGCAATGTCCCCAAGGCCACGGGCCTCGGCGAACTCAACTCCGGCGGTACGCGATATTTCTACGACCCCGCCGTCAAAATGCTGCACCTGCGCCTGGTGTCCGCGACCGGAAATTGGGAACTGTTCGAAGTCATCCGGCCGTGACTGGAGGGGTTGATAAGTAAAGCGGAACGCTGGACATAGGTTACATCCGCTTGTTCCTATTTATATCCCTTCACGGGCAATCAGGCCCCGCGTGCCGCAGACAGAACTCGCGGCCGGGGCGGTCGCTGCGGAAGGCCTCGATGAAGCCGCCCTGCACTTGCGTGACGTAGACGGTCTTGCCATCGGGGCCGCCGAAGGTGAGGTTCGATGGATTGGCCCCGAGCGTCGCGATCTGGCGGACGAGTGTACCGTCAGGCGCAATGACCGCAACCTTGCCCTTGCCGTTGCGCGTCACGAAAATGCGGCCATCGGCATCGAGCCGCAACCCGTCCAATTCTCCGCCCACGAATTTTTTCAGCAGCCGCTCGTTCTTGAGCTCCTCGCCATCGATGTCGTAGGCCCAAAGTTCCGATGCCGTGGCCTCGCCCACATAGAGCGTCCGGCCGTCGGCGCTGACGTCGAGGCCATTCGTCGTGCCCATGGCGCGCTTGCTGGTCATCATCACGCCACTTACGCTCCCATCGGTGGCACGGGTTACCTTCCAAATCCGTCCCGAGCCGCCGCTCGAGAATTTGGGATCGCTGGCGTAGAGGGTTCCATCGGGTGCTATGGCGAGGTCGTTGGGCTGATGGAACGAGTCGGAATGGAAATAGACTTTCGCGGTGCTGCTTCCGGCCGCGAAGACAAGGATATTGTGGCCCTTGTGGTCGGCCACATACATTTCCCCTAGGTTGCCGAAGCGGATGCCGCTGACCTTGGAACCCGGCGGCATGGCGGCGAAGAGCTCCGGCGTTGCCGCACCCGCCGCCAGCTTGCCGATGGTGCCGCCGGGCTGCAGATTGACCGCGAAAACATTGCCCCCGGCATCGGCGGCCGGCCCCTCGATGCCGCGTGTGAAGGCGTTCACCGGTGTGATCCGCGCGCTGACGAAGAGGCCTGGAACCTGGGCGTCCGCCGGGCCGCCGGAGAGGCCCAGGAGGATCAGACTGAGCCCCGCAGATGTTGACCAAGATGGCACGTGGGTTCCCCCATATCGGTGATCGAGACTGCCGCAATTGGCCGCCATTCACAAGACCAACCCGGCAGTTGCAATCGGCGTTGGCGTTGATGCCGGTCTTGGTGGTAGCGTGGCCGGACCGGATATTCAGCGGCGATGTGGCCAGGAGAAACTTGGTGCCAATGACGCGCTCTACAGCAATAGCCGCAAGGGGCGGACCGCGCCTCCGGCCGCTGGCGGAGGACCGATGGTGGGGAACATGGGCCAGGCGGCGTCTGCTCGGGCTGGTCATCGTCTTGGCATCCGTCTTCGGCTTTGCTGGCCCCGCGGCGCCGGCAGAGCGCCTGGCGCTCCTGATCGGCAATCAGTCCTACGATTCGGTCGCCCCGCTGGCCAACGCCGCCGCCGACGCGCGGCTGCTGGCCGAGGCGCTTGCCGCGGAGGGATTTACCGTGACCCTGCTGGTCGACGCGAACCTGGTCACCTTGAACCGCGCCATCGCCAAGTTTGGACGTGACCTGCGGTCGGCGGACGAAGACGCGACCGGCCTGTTCTTCTATGCCGGGCACGGCGTGCAATCCTTCGGCACGAACTATTTGCTGCCCGTCGATGTCGTCCTCACCGATGCGGCGGACTTGGGGTTGGTGGCGGTGCCAGCCGAGTCCATCCTCCGCCAGATGGCTTCGGCCCGCAACCGCCAGAACATCGTGATCCTCGACGCCTGCCGCAACAACCCGTTTGTGCGCATCCGGGAATTGCGCGACAACGGCCTGGCCGAGATGAAGGCCCCAACCGGGACCTTCCTGTCCTATTCGACGTCGCCAGGTGCTGTCGCTTTGGATGGCGATGGCGTGAACAGCCCCTTCACCAGGGCGCTGGCCAGCCTGATCTCCCAACCCGGCGTACCGATCGAACAATTGTTCCGCGAAGTGCGCGTGGAAGTCCTGGCAAAAACCGGCGGGGTTCAGACACCGTGGGATACGTCGTCCCTGACCTCCGCCTTCTCCTTCAGGCCCGCCGAGACCATGACACCTGAGGAACTGACCGAGCAGCAGCTCTGGGAATCGATCAATGCGGCGCGCGATCCGGTGCAGATCGTGTTGTTCATCCGCGGCTACAAGGATAGCCGCTATGCCGCCGAAGCGCGCGCCTTGCTGATCGAGGTTCTGAAATCCGCCCCTGTAAACCCGTTGGATAAAGCGCCGCCCGCCGTCATGGATAGAGAGAGCGCCGAGGCCCGGCTGGGGCGCGAGCAGGAGGTGCTGTCGGCCGCCCAGGAGTCTGGCAGGGACGAGGACTACCAATCCTATCTGAGAGACTTCCCCGATGGCGTCTATGCCGAAGCCGTCAAAAAGGAGATGGCGGAACGGCTGGCCGGCGCGCCGGATATCGTGGCGCGCGGCACTGGCAGCGAAGCGGCGGCGCCCGACCCATCCGCGATCATTTCATTCACGGCTGCGCTGGCCAGTAGCGACAAGGAATTGGCAAGCCGGAGTATCGCCCAGCTGATTGCTGGCTCCCCGGCGTTTGCGCCAATCGAGGGCATGCCCGATGTGGTGTGGCAGAACAAGAAATGCTCGGCCTGTCACGAATGGACGAAAGAAGCGCTGTGCACGCAGGCCGGCACCTATGTTGGCAATCCCGCCCTTATCGCGCGCATCGCCCATCCATACGGTGGCCCGTTCAAGGAAGTTCTCGCGCAATGGTCGGCACAGGGCTGCCGCTAGGCCCGAGCGTCTTTCCGGCAAAGGCCGGATGACGGAAAAACTAGCCAACCACGGCGAAGGCGGCCACGGCCCGGGTTCTGCGTCCATTGACATCCAAGACTGTCAGCTGAACCTTATGCTTGCCCTTCGGCAGTTTCGCACCATTGGCTTTCAAGCGCGTTCCGACCACCGCGCCGTGACCCGCCAGCCGGCTGGTGATATCGGTCCAGAAAGGGCCAAGCTTGTATTCGACCTTGAGACTGGACATCGCCACCGCAACTCCGCCCTTTGGCTTGATCCGGACGTCAAAGTTGACGGGAGATTTCAAGGTCGATCCGGTCGGGGACGCCACCTGGATCATGGGTCCGGCATTTTCAGAAAAGGAAAGCGCCCTGGTATCCGCGCCATCGTCCAGCAGAGGATTTTGCCTGAACAGGTCCATTTCTTCGTCGGTCAGAAGCACGAACGCCTCATCCGCGAAGGCGTGCCCACCACCCTGGGTCCACGCCAAGGCGAGTGCCGCGCCCCACCCCGCAACCCAAACACGTCTGTTTACTGAGTATGTCATGAATGCCCTCCTGATAACGCTCAATGGGCCATTGAAACGATAGTCTCACATGGGGATGCCGTCAACTGCTACTGCCGCGCGCGCCCGGCGGTTTGCCCAAGCGCAATCGAAGGGCGTCCCACTGCAACTGGAATGCCTATCTGCAGTGGAGAATTTAGTTTAGTATTGTACTGGTGCGCTGAAACGGCCGGATGATGTGTGAATTCCAGCATGAGGAGAACGACGATGGTCCCGCTGCCCGGTTTCGGACGCCTTCTCGCCATGTCTTCGAGGTTCCTGTCATGCTGGGCGGTCCCGTGGATCGCGGCCGGCCTGCTTGCCACGCCGGTATGGGCGCACGGTCACATGGTCTATCCGAAGTCGCGCGCCGCCGAGCATATCAACAGTGACGTCAAGAACTGGCCGATCGCCGGCATCCCGGTCAGGCTCAGACGCGAACCCTGCGTGGGTTTGAAGCCGAACAAGGTGTTCACCGCCGTCGAGCCGGGGCCGCTCACCCTCAAGCTTCTATTCCCCGACGGCGCCAATCATATGGGATATTGCAACGCCTATTTATATGATCCGCTGCGCCCCCACGGCAAACTCAAGATCGGCGAGACGGCGAACTGCGCGCGTTCGCTCAAAACCGGCGGGGGCGTAAAAGGCGAAGACATTCCCGGCACCATGGCCGTGACGATCCCTCAGGTCGTTCCATGCAATCCATCCCACTGCGTCCTGCTGTGGGAATGGACCGCGACGCATGCCAGCACAACCAACATCGAGCGCTTCGAAAACTACGACGATTGCGCCGATCTCAACATCATCGGGGCGCGGGAAGGCGAAACATTCAAGGCCGCCGCTCAACCGTCCGCGCCGGAGACAGCGCTGGCCGCGGGCTCGAAGCACTTCTTCGATCAGGATTGGCGTCTCAACCTCAACCGGTCTTTTCTCTATTTGCAATCGGTGAAGAACAAGGCGGTCTTCGAAACCCACGGGTTCAAGCATATGGCAGGCACGATCACGCCGGACGGGAAGGCGAGCGTCACCCTTGACCTTGCTTCATTCGACACCGGCATCGATCTGCGCAATGTGCGCATGCGCTTCCTGTTCTTCAAAACCTTCCAGTTCCCGGAAGCGGTCATCACCGCGCATCTGGACAGGTCCAAGCTCGAGGAGCTGCAGACCAAAACCAGCCTGACCTATCCGTTGGATTTCACCATCGATCTGCACGGAATAAAAAAGGAGATGACGCGCGATGTGGTGGTGACGCGCGTCGCGGATTCCGCCGTTTCGGTCGCCGTCACCAAGCCGATCACCATCCCCGCCAAGGACTTTGGCCTCGAAGACGGCATCGGCAAACTGCAAGAGGCGGCGGGCGTCGAAATCTCGCCGGTCGCATCGATCACCTTTCATCTGGTTTTCGAGGGTACCGAGATCAACCCCGGGATCGAGCAGGTCCTGGCGCAGCAGGAAAGCGACCGGGTGAAAGAGCAAATCGAAGCGATCGATCCAGCGAAATGCGCCACAAGGCTGAGTGTCCTGTCGGAGTCGCGCTCGGTCTATTTCAAGCTGGGGAGTGCCGATCTCGATCAAGAGAGTCATTTCGCGCTCGATCAGATCGCCGAGTTTGCCTTCCTGTGCCCCGGCATCAGAATCAAGGTCGGCGGCCACACCGACAACCTGGGCAATGCCACGGCAAATGCCGCCCTCTCGAAAACCCGCGCCCAGAGCGTCGTCGCCTATCTGGTCAATGAAGGCGTTCCGCCGGACAAACTCGTCGCCATCGGCTATGGTGACAAATTCCCCCAGGTCCCCAATGACTCAGCCGCAAACCGCGCCAAGAACCGCAGGATCGTCTTCGGCCTGATGGATGAAACAAGCGAAGCCAAGTAAGGCCGTTGGCGCCGGCTATCCGGAGAAAAGCGCCAAGCTCCGCCAGGTGCTTTGCCATGGTGTTGCCCAGGCCCCGGCGGAGCCGGTGACGGATGCAATCTTGCCGCACAGTTCCTTGGTCATGTGAAATCTCCTGTTCAGTCCATCAAACCGATCGCCCGCAAGTTGGCGGCACTGCGGCGAATCATCTGCAATTCATAGCCGTCGAGTTCATGGCCGGCCTGACGTTCCCATGGCGTGCGGTCGTCATCGTCATCGGCCAGCCGGTTCACCCGCGCCGCGGCGAGCGCGGCGGCGAAAGACTGGGCGGTGGTGGGAGCGTAGCCACACCACCACTTGCGGTCCAGGAAGCGGATGTGGCCTGCACCACCGAGTCGGAGTTCAGGATGAAGCCGGGCTTGCCCCAGTCGGTCGGCGCCTGGGCGCAGACATAATCCGCATCTTTGCCGTATTTGTAACCAGCCGCCGTCAGCACGCCGATTTCCCAGTCACCCATGATGAAGAACAGCGCGTCGCCCTTGGCGAACATGTTCGACGCCGTGTCATAGTCGCGGCCGGCAATCGCCGGGTCCATGTACTTGGTGACCATCAGGCGCATCTGCTCGAAGGCCTTGACCATGCCTTCGCTGCGCAGCGCCGCCACGTCGCCCT
>JANPCA010000072.1:0-6923 GCA_031430715.1 Hyphomicrobiales bacterium
GAGAAGCCCAAGCACCATGGCGGCGCCCAGGATGACGAAGGCGAATTCGCCGCAGGGGCCCAAGAGCATGGCGGTCTCAAGGGCAGCACCACGGCTCACCCGGAAGGCACGGGCCAGGCCATAGATGATGGTGCCTTTCAGAATGATGATCGCGGCGGCGAGGCCAAGGAAGGGCAGCGGTGACTGGATGAGGCTGTCGAGATCGATGCCGAGGCCGACGACGAGGAAAAAGGCGCCGAGCAGCAGGCCCTTGAAGGGCTCGATCACCGCCTCGATGGCGCGGCGGTATTCGGTCTCGGCCAGCATCAGGCCGGAGATGAAGGCGCCAAGCGCCATGGAAAGGCCCGCCAGATTGGCGGCAACGCCGGTGCCGACCGCAATGAGCAGGGTGACCGCCATGAACAGGTCGGGGCTGTTGGTGCCCGCCACCATGCGCAACAGCGGCCGCAGCGCATAGCGGCCAACGCCGATGATGAGCGCAATGGCCAGTGCCGCCTGACCGAGCGCCAATCCAATGGTGACCAGCAGATTGCCTTCGCCGCGCTGGCCCAGGACGGAGACCAGCAGCAGCAGCGGGATGACGGCCAGATCCTGGAACAGCAGGATGGCGAAACTGGTGCGGCCGGTCTGCGAGCCGAGACGCTTTGAATCGGACAGGAGCTGCACGACGATGGCGGTCGAGGACAAGGACAGGGCGGCGCCGGCGATGAGCGCCGTCTTGGTATCGAAGCCGAAGGCCGCCGCCAATCCGGCGATCACCACGACCGTCACCAGAACCTGCAAGCCGCCGAGGCCGAAGACCAGGCGGCGCATGGTGTTGAGGCGTTCGAAGGACAACTCCAGGCCGATCAGGAAGAGCAGGAAGACGACGCCCAGTTCACCGATCAGGGCGAGGTTTTCCGAATCGGCAATGACCAGCGCGCTGAGGACCGGAATCTCACCCACCAGCTGGCCCAGCACATCGGGGCTGAGCAGGATGCCGACCAGGAGGAAGGACAGAACGGCATTGATGCCGATGCGCAGGAACAGCGGCACCACGAGACCCGCGACGCCGAGGATGATGAGAAATTCCTTGTAATGTGAAACGCTTTCCGCTGCCATGCTCCCGCCTTGCCGGCCGATCTTGTGGCATGACCGGACAAAATGAAAGCGCCAAAGTGGAGAAAGCGGCCATGACGGAGCGAAGACCACGCGGACGCGATCTCGGGTTGCCGTTCCGGGGTGTTCCGGGCACGGACAATGCCATCACCGATGTGGCCGGTGTCGAGGTCGGAACCGTGACGCTGATTTCCGGCGATGGACCGCTGCTGGTGGGCCAGGGGCCAGTGCGCACCGGCGTCACGGCCATCCTGCCACGTGGCCGGACCATGGCCCACATCCCGTGTGCCGCGGGCTACCACGCGCTCAACGGCAATGGCGAGATGACCGGTACCCTGTGGATCGAGGAGGCGGGCGAATTGCAGACGCCGATCACCATCACCAACACCCATTCCTGCGGCGTCACCCGCGATGCGACGATCCGTTGGATGGTGGCAAATGGCATCGGCATCGGCCAGGATTGGGGATTGCCGGTGGCGGCCGAGACTTATGATGGTCTCCTGAATGACATCAACGGCTTTCATGTGACGGCCGAGCACACGTTCGCGGCGCTCGACGGGGCGCGCGGCGGCCCTGTCGCGATGGGCAGCGTGGGTGGCGGCACGGGAATGATCGCCTATGACTTCAAGGCCGGCAACGGCTCGGCATCGCGGCTGGTGGAGATCGCGGGTGCTGCCTATACGCTCGGCGTTTTCGTCCAGGCGAATTTCGGCCGGCGCGAGGATTTCACCGTGCTGGGCGTGCCGGTGGGCCAGCACATCGGCCACGGCAAGCTGCGCCACAAGGATCAGGGTTCGGTGATCGCCATCGTGGCCACCGATGCGCCGTTGCTGCCGCATCAATTGAAGCGCATCGCCAGACGGGTGCCCATGGGGCTGGCCCGCACCGGCACGGTTGGTAATAATTCATCTGGGGATATATTCCTAGGGTTCTCGACGGCCAACGCGGCGGCTTTCGCCCGGCGTGACGGCGGCGTTGCCGATTTGAAGTGCCTGCCGAACGCCAGTCTCGATGCGCTGTTCATGGCAACGGCCGAGGCCACCGAGGAGGCGGTGCTCGATTCGATGCTGTGCAACGAAACGATGGTGGGCCGCGACGGCAGGCGCTCCATCGCACTGCCGCATGAGATGCTGATCGAAGTGATGCGAAAATATGGCCGGATGGCTTCCTGAGATTTGACCCGGATCAAACCGCCACTGGCCGATCCGTGCTGTTGTCGCCGCAACTTCGGCTAGGTCAAGGAGACCATCATGATAACCAATGTCGGCAGCATCGACCGGATCGTCCGTGTCATTATCGGCGTGGCACTTCTGTGGTTCGCGATTTTCGGACCCGTCACCGGCTATAACTGGATCGGCTGGATCGGCATCGTGCCGCTGGCGACGGCGCTGTTCGGCGTCTGCCCGCTCTATTCGCTGGTGGGCATCAGCACCTGTCCGGCGAAACGGGCCTAGCCTTCAACCGCGATGGCGGACCGGCGGCGGAGGGCGGTCACCGCGATCATGCCTGCCGCCATGCTGGCCACGAAGACATAGGATTGCCACTGCCCGAATGCCAGGGCGGCGATGGCGGGGCCAGGGCAAAAGCCGGTCAGGCCCCAGCCGAGACCGAAGAGTGCGGCACCGGCGAGGAGTTTCAGGTCGGGCGCGGTGGCGGTGGGCAGGATGAACCGCGTCTCGAACAGCGGTGTCGGGCGCCTGAAGACAATGCGGTAGCCAATAAAGGTCACCAGCAGTCCGGCGCCCATCACGAAGATCAGGGTCGGATCCCAATCGCCTGCGATGTCGAGGAAGTTCAGAATCTTGGCGGGATTGACCATGGCCGAGAGGGTGAGCCCCGCGCCGAACAGCAGGCCGGAAACGAGGACGGCGAGGCGCTGCATGTTCAGCCTCCAATGATGTGACGGGTGACGAAAACGGTCGCGGCGGCCACGGCCATGAAGGTCAATGTGGCAACGAGGCTGCGCGGCGACAGGCGCGACAACCCGCAGATGCCGTGGCCGCTGGTGCAGCCGGAACCGAGCGCGGTTCCGGCGCCGACCAGCAGGCCGCCGATCGCCAAAACCGTGGGGCCGCCCGCAAAAGTGATGCCGGCGGGATCGAAGCCGCCCAGCAGTGCCGTTAAGGCGCTGCCGAGTAGCAATCCCACAATGAAGATGGCGCGCCAGGATTGTTCGCCGACCCAGCCCTTGACGAACAATCCGCCGAAGATGCCACTCAAGCCGGCGATGCGTCCGGCGCTCAGCATCAGAAGCACGGCGGACAGTCCGATGAGGATGCCGCCAAAGGTTCCGGCGTATGGCGTGAATGCGGTCATGTCAGATATCCTTCAGCAAGCGAAGTGCGTCATAGATGGCGGCATGGATGTTGCGCGAGGCCACCGCGTCGCCGATGCGGAAGAGCTGGAACGCGCCTTGCGGGTTGGTGCGGATCGTCTGCGGTCGGCCTGCGATGAGGGAGTGATAGTCCACTTCGCCGCGATTGGACGATTGCTCCTTGAGAGCATAATAGAGATCGGCCAACGGGCTGGTGCCGTTCTCGACGACCACCTGGTCGACGATGCGGCTGCCGCAATCGGCCATGGTATAGGGGCTCCACAGGGTGGCGCGGACGCGATTGCCATCGCGGGCCAGGGCGCGCACGCGGGTCATGGTGGTGATCGGGACATGTTTGGCGGTCAGCGCCTTCATGTAGGGCACGAGGTTGAGGCCGCCCATGTCGGGCGCGAAGAAACGTTCGGGCGAGATGATCTCGAGATGTGAACCGGCTTCGGTGAGGAACTCCGCCGCCGTCATGCCGGGGTGGGCGCCGTTGTCGTCGAAGAGCAGCACGTCGCTGGCGGGTTTGACATCGCCCGAGAGAATATCCCAGCTCGACACGGCAAGTTCTGCTCCCTCCTCAATGGCGAGATTCTGCGGCAGTCCGCCGGTGGCGGCGATCACCACATCGGGCGACAGCGCCAAAACGTCGTCCGCCTCGGCATAGGTGTTGTAGCGCATATCGACGCCTAGGCGCTCGCATTGCGCCACACGCCAGTCGATAATGCCGATCAGTTCCTTGCGGCGCTTGATCCGCGTGGCGATGCGGACCTGGCCGCCGGCCTGTGGCGCTGCCTCGAACAGCGTCACCTTGTGGCCACGTTCCGCAGCGACGCGCGCCGCTTCGAGGCCCGCGGGACCGGAACCTACGATGACAACGGACTTCGATTCATGGCCCCTGGCGATCACCTGCGGCATGGTGGCCTCGCGGCCCGTTGCCGGATTGTGGATGCATAGCGCCTCGTGGCCCTCGTAGATGCGGTCGAGGCAATAGGTGGCACCGACGCAGGGGCGGATGTCGTGTTCGCGTCCCTCGATGATCTTCTTCACGATATGCGGATCGGCGATGTGAGCTCGCGTCATGCCCACCATGTCGAGCTTGCCCTCGGCGATGGCGTGACGGGCGGTGGCCACATCGTTGATGCGCGCCGCGTGGAAGACGGGAAATTTCGTCAGTGCACGGACTTCTCCGGCGAAGTCGAGGTGCGGCGAGGCCTTCATGCCCGATACCGGGATGACATCGGCCAGCGGCGCGTCGTGATCGATGTGGCCCCTGATGATGTTGAGGAAGTCGATCAACCCGGAGTTCTTCAGGCGCTGGCAGATTTCGATGCCTTCGGCTTTGGAGAAACCCTTGTCCCAGGCCTCATCCGCCGCGAGGCGCAGGCCCACCAGGAACCTCGGCCCCACCGCCTTGCGCACTTCCTCAAGAATACGCAGCGTGAAACGCAGGCGGTTATCGAGGGAACCATTGTGTTCGTCGCCGCGCGCGTTGGTGGCGGGCGACCAGAACGAGTCCATCAGGTGGCCATAGGCTTCGAACTCGAGGCCATCGAGGCCGGCCGCTGCCATGCGCGCCGCGGCACTGGCATAGTCCCTGGCGATGCGGTCGAAGTCCCAGTCTTCCATCTCCTTCGGAAAAGCCCGATGGGCGGGCTCACGGATGGGAGAGGCGGAGAGCACGGGGAGCCAGTCGGATTTGTTCCAGGTGGTGCGGCGGCCGAGATGGGTCAACTGGATCATCACCGCCGTGCCGTGCTCGTGGCACTCGTCGCTCAACTTCTTCAGCCATGGAACGATCTCATCCTTGTAGGCGAGAAGGTTGCCGAAGACGGGTGCCGAATCCTGCGAGACGATGGCCGATCCCGCCGTCATGGTGAGCGCGATGCCGCCCTTGGCTTTCTCCACGTGATAGAGCCGGTAACGGTCCTTCGGCATGTCGTCCTCATGATAATTGGGCTCGTGCGCCGTCGACATGATGCGGTTCTTGAGCGTCAGATGTTTCAGCACATAGGGCTGCAGCAGGGGATCGTTGGCGCGGATGATGGTGGTCATGATTTGGCGGGAAGCGGTCCCAGAAGCGAATCCGAAAGCGTGGTCTCATTGCCCTTGGCGGGATCGCGGGGCACCAGCAGCGAGAACAGGAAGCCCACCACGGCGATGCCGGTGCCCACCCAGAACACGTAAGCTGGATTGACATCCCATAGCAGCCCTAAGGGAATCGGGATGAACACGGCGGCGATGTGATTGATCGAGAACGCGACACCGGCGGTCGGCGCCATGTCCTCCGGATCGCCGATCTTCTGAAAGTAAGTGCGATGCGCGATCGACATGGAGAAAAAGGCGTTGTCGAGCATGTAGAGGACCGCCGCGAGCCAGGGATTGGTCACCAGGGCATAGGCGGCGAACACGGCGAAGAGGCCCGCGTGTTCGATCAAGATCGAGCGGCGCTCGCCCCAGATTTCGATGAAGCGGCCAAGGCGGGGGGCGATCAGGGTGGTGAACACGGCATTGGCCAGCAGCAGCATGGTCATGTCGGAGACCGTATAGCCGAAGTGCTGGACCATCAGCAGGATGGCGAAGATCATGAAGATCTGCCGCCTGGCGCCGCCGATGAAGGTGATGACATAGTAGAGCCAGTAGCGCTTGCGCAGCACCAGCGTCTTGCGCTGCGGCGTCCTCGCCTCGAATTGCGGGAAGGTAAGCCAGATCAGCAGGCCGATCCCGGTTGCGACCAGGCCGCCGGCCAGGAACACCCAGATGAAATCAAGCTCGAGCCACTTCCAGGTGACGAAGATCAGGCCATAGGCGGCGATGGTCGACATGGAGGCATAGGAATAGATGCGGCCCATGCGGCTGGGCGCGGTCTTCTTGTCGAACCATTGCAGGGCGAGCGACTGGGCCACGGTCTCGTAATAGTGGAAGCCAAGCGATTTGATGATGGTCGTGGCGTAGAAACCCAGAGCCCAGGGAAAGAAGCCGGTGATGGCGACGCCGATGCCGATGGTGAGGATCGACAGGATGCCCAGCGTCTGCTCGCGCATGAGGAGCAGCAGGAAGACGGCGGCGAAAGCGAGGAAGCCCGGAATCTCGCGCACCGTGTGCAGGATGCCCTGCTGCTCGCCGCCAAAGCCGATGACATCGACGGCGTAATTGGTGTGCAGCGCGTTCCAGGTGGAGAAGGCGAAGCTGTTGGCGATGGCCATGAGGGCGAGCGCCGCGAAGGGCGAGCGCCAGCCGGTCGAGCGGGGCATGTTGGAATCGGACATGCACCGCCTATAGCAGAGGGTTCAGCGCCGTTCACCGCCCAAGACCATGCGGCGGCTGCAGGGCGCTATGGTGAATCCAAAGAAGTTAGAACAACACTCTCCCTCCCGTCATGTATGGACGGCCTCCGCTTGGCAAGGGTTTTGGCGCCTGGTGGCTTGGACGTGGAGCAGTCATGTATACGGCCTCTTTGTTTGCGATACTCGGATCGCGGGCCCAGATGTGACGTGACGAGCCGGTT
>JANPCA010000073.1:0-12333 GCA_031430715.1 Hyphomicrobiales bacterium
GGATGTGTAGAGAAAGCGGCCGTGGCCCACCGCGGCGGCCCCTGCCGTGGCGAAGTAGCTGGCGCCGGCGAGCGCGCCAAGCCCAAGTCCGTAGTCGGCGGCCATCACGGCCAGCTTGTCGCCCAGCTTGAAATCCATGACCTTGTCGGCAGCACCTCCGGCGGCATCGAAAATGAACTGATCGTTGCCGCCACCGCCATAGAGCTTGTCGGTGCCTTCTCCTCCCAGGAGCTTGTCGTTGCCGGCATCGCCATAGAGGTCGTCGCTGTCGAGGCCGCCGCTCAGGTAATCGGCACCATTGCCACCTTTTAGCAGGTCGCCGTCGGCCTGGCCAAAGAGCTTGTCGGCGCCGTCCTCGCCCCACAGCGTGTCATCCTCGCCGCCGCCGGCGATCACGTCGCTGCCGCCGAGGCCGTGCACGATGTCATCCTCGGCGAAGGCGAAGATGGTGTCGGCCAGGGCCGTGCCCGAGATCCTGTCGAATTCGGTGGTGCCATAGATTGAGCCCCCGGGAGCCGAGGTGTTGATCAGCGCGGTCGCCGTTGCCGTTCCGCCGAAGCCGTCACGGATGGTGTACTGGAAACTGTCTGTGCCATAGAAGGCCTCGGCCGGCACATAGGTGAAGGTGCCGTTGGCGTTGAGTTGAACGGTGCCGCCGCGCACCGTGGCGAAGGTGCCAGCCACGGCGGTCACGGCATCGCCGTCGGCGTCGCTGTCATTGGCCAGCACATTGCCGCTGATGCCCTTGCCGAAGGGGGCCGTGTACCAATCGGTCTCCGCCACCGGACTGGTATTGAAGACATTGAGCGACACGCTGGCCGTCGACGCGCCGCCCTGGCCGTCCTCGACCGTGTAGGTAAAACTGTCGATGCCCACGAACCCGGCATTGGGAATGTAAGTAAAGGTGCCATCGGCCAGCAGCGTGACCTGCCCGCCGCCCGCCGTTGCGATCACCGCCGCCACCACGTTGAGCGGATCATTCTCGGCGTCGATGTCGTTAGCCAGCACGTTGCCGCTGATCGGCTTGCTGTGCACGCCCGAGATCGAGTCGTTATTGCCGATCGGCGCGTCGTTGACGGCGCCCAGGTTCAAGGTCACCGTGCCGGCCGTCGACGCGCCATGTGCGTCCTTCAACTTGTATTCAAATGAATCGGGGCCGCTGTAATTGGCGGCCGGCGTATAGACGAAATCGCCGTTGGCATAGATCGACACCCTCCCGCCGTGGGCGGTGTAGATGGTGTGGTTGTTGACCGTCAGCGCATCGCCGTTGGGGTCGGTATCGGGGCCATTGCCGTTTTCGGCCAGCAGGTTGCCGGTGATCTGCTGGTCCTCGGTCCCGTAGAAAACATCAGCCATGGCTACCGGCCGGTCGTTGCCTTCGGCCGAATCCTCGACCGTCAATGCCACGCGGCCGATGTCGATGGTGAAGTCGCCATCGATCAGCGTATAATTGAAATAGTCGACGCCGCTGAACCCGGCCGGCGCCGTATAGGTGAAACTGCCATCGGTATTGAGAATGACCCGCCCGCCCTCGTCGGTGACGATGACCGTGGATGAAATGATCACCGGATGCGGATAGGAAACGGTGCCCACGATAATGAGCATCACCAGCCGGCCTTCGGAGAACCACGAACCGAGATAGCGGTCACCGTCGCCGGCCGGCGAGAAGCCGGCCGGGACGAATCCAAGCAGCGATCCGTCGGGATCGTAGTCGACACCGTAACCGTTGTCGGCGCCCAGGTTGCCGGTGATGGTGGTGGTGAACTCTCCCTGCGTGGCACTGAAATCGTCATCGGCCGCGATTGGCATCATACTCATGGCATTTCCCCCAGCGCCAGCCCGGTTGAGTCCAAGCCCTCCCAAAGGCTAACAGGAGCCGGCCTCTGGCTGGCTGACAGGCTCTGTCAGCGATCTGTCAGTTTGGCCAAAACGGCCGGAGACGATGCTGGCCAGCAGACGCTGGACGATGGGCACGCGGCTCAAGCCGGCCACCAGGTGATCCCGCGCCAGCGGCAGCAGCACGGAGTCCGACTGGTAGAACGGCGTGAAGACCCGCGACAGGCCCTGGTAGAGCTTCACATGGAACCTGCGCTTTCGCGCGTAAGCCTCTATCGCATCTTGCAAATCCCGGTGTTCGTTGAAGGCTTGCGCCAGCGCCCGGACGTCGAGCAGTGCCATGTTGGCGCCCTGCCCCAATTGCGGACTGGTGGCGTGCGCGCTGTCGCCGATGAACACCAGTTTGCGCCCGAAGGGTAGCGGCAGGGTGTGGTGGTCATAGGAGGCGAGGATCATCTGCTCCGGCGTGGTGATGGTTTCGAGCAGCGGGACGGTCTCGGGCCAATAGCGGCGCACCTTGTCTTTCCAGGAGTCCAGGCCGGAGACCCGCCACTGGTCGAAATCCGCGGTCTTGAGACTCCAGAAAAACGCCGTCTCCATCACCGCATCCTCGCGCTGGCGGCCGATGGGCAATACGCCCAGCATCACCGAGGCCCGGTCGTAGCGCTGTTCGAGAGCGTGCGGATCGAAGGGCCTGCCTGGCCAAGGCAGGCTGGCCCAGATGGCGCCAAACCTGAGCGGCGCGCGATGATCGGGCGCCGCCGCATGGGCGATCAGCGGCGAGCGCGACCCCAGGGCGTCGATGACGAGATCGAACGGCCCCTCTCTACGGTGTTGATTCAAGATTACCGTTGGCCCGTCCAAACCGCTGATCTGACAAGAGGTTTCGATGTCCATGTGAGCCGCCAGCACGGCCTCATGCAGGACCCGGAACAGGGCGGCGCGGTGCACCGCCAGCCCGCGCTCAGGCCCCAGCGCCTCATAGCGCACATCGAGCACCACGCGGTCCGATCCCCAGGCCCTGCCGTTAAGCCGGTCGATCCGCGCACCCAGGCCGCGCATGCGGGCGCCAACCCCCAGCCAGTCCAGCACGCTAAGCCCGGTGGGCTGCAGGATCAGTCCGGCGCCCAGCGGCCTTGGTACCTCGAACTGATCGAACAGTGTGATGCGGTGGCCATGGCCGGTCAAGGCCAAGGCCACCGCGATACCGCCGGGGCCAGCACCGCAAATTGCAATTTGGAGGGGAGAAAACAAGATGGCGGCCAAACTAGGCCGGAGGTCAACCCTGCGCCAGAACCACATTGCCGCTGGCGGGAAGACTCTGGCGGGCCGGAACGGAAAGCGCGATGCCAGCTTGCGCTGGCATGACGATACCTAGGAAATATAATTATTATATTTCAATGAGTTAATCTGAATCTCCCGATCAAATTTCCGTCATGCCAGCGCAGGCTAGCATCCAGCTTCTTTTGGCTCAAGTTGGCAGCGGCGGCGATGCTTTCGCATGCTCTCGCGCCGAGTTGGCGAAATTAAGTTTCAAGTTTCAGTTCGAAAGGGATCGGACGCGATCTGATGTTCGCCCTCACAAACCACTCTGTCTGCGCAGGCAGGCGACGGAATTCACGTTGACGGACAGCTTGCAGGGAAGGGGCGCGGCATTTCAGCGGGCAGGAGCACTATCTATATACGAGCGATGGTCCGGTCAAACGGCCCGGTTAAAATAAAAATTCTAGACCGCTTCGAACACAATTCTTTAGCCCAACACTCGCCCAAATAGCTGATAATTCATTTGTCGATATCCGCAAGTTCCAGTGCAGCCAACATGTTATCAATGAACGCGCAAATTTGAAGTGCTTGTTCTCGAGTTACATTATCCATAAATCTATGATGAGCAGGATTCCTGAATGCACCGATTAGCCCTCGGAATATTGCTGCATAACCCTCTTGCTCGGCAGGAACGCTCGAAAACTTAACTCGAGACCTTTCGGGCTCTGGGTTAATGGCCTTCCCAACCAATACTAAGCCAATATCAGCCGTAAGACTCGGAAGTTTGGCGCGTAAACGCTCTTCGAGAACCTGCGTCGCTTGATTAATTACACGATCAAAGTGTCCTGCCGCTGACAGTAAGTCCGAGCACCGCGACTTAAGTTCCGCATCCCGTATTAAATTATAGACGCTTCCTATTTCGACAATTCGATTGGACGCAAGATGCACAAGCTCCAAATATTCAATCAGCTGAATAATTTTAGATCGTATAGCTGATTTGTTATAACAATTACGTTCATCGTCTGTACTAAACGTACTCCCGCTACCAATATCAAAACCATCGAAAGGATCGTCAGTGTTCTTTCTGAGGGTCGTGAGGATTGAAAATTAGTCCTCACCAAAACTTCTGTGAAGGAAGTCATCCTGATTGATTGACGAGTCGCGAAGCCCGCGCAACCTCGCGTAGGGGCCTTCAATATTTCTTCGCGCCATTTGAATCTCCACTACTGGTCAGCTCTAGTTATTAAGGCCTAATCCTTCATCCCCTCCGGCCCCCGCGTAATCCCGGCCACCCCGGTGCGCGCGACTTCGACCAAGCCGAGCGGCACCATCAGGGAGATGAACTGCTCCACCTTGTCGCTTTTTCCCGTGATCTCGAAAATGAAGCTGGTGGTGCTGGCATCGATGACGCGGGCCCGGAAGGCATCGGCTAGACGCAGTGCCTCATTGCGCTTTTCGCCCGACCCCGCCACCTTCACCATGGCCAGTTCGCGGGTCAGCGCATTGCCCGACACCGTGAGGTCGGCCACCGAATGCACCGGCACCATGCGCTCAAGCTGATGTTTGATCTGGGTGATGACAGCGGGCGTGCCGCTGGTGACGATGGTGATCCGCGACACGTGTTTCTCGTGCTGGGTCTCGGAAACGGTGAGCGAGTCGATATTGTAGCCACGGCCCGAGAACAGGCCGATGACGCGGGCCAGCACGCCCGGCTCGTTGTCGACAATGACGGCGAGCGCATGGGTCTCGACGGCGGGCTTCACCGTTTCGAGAAAATAGGCGGAGCCCGTGGACGGCAGATGGGCGTTCATGACTTCACTCCTCAAACCAGCATCTTGCCCTTGGCGTCGATGGCGCTGCCGACTTCTTCGTCGGGAACGTCCTCGCCCATCAGCATCTCGTTATGCGCCTTGCCCGAGGGGATCATCGGGAAGCAATTGGCCAGGCTCACCACCCGGCAATCGAACATCACCGGGTGCGGCGTCTTGATCATGTCCTTGATGGCTTGGTCGAGATCGCCAGGCTTGTCGCAGCGCATGCCGACACAGCCATAGGCCTCCGCCAGCTTGACGAAATCGGGGAGCGCCTCGGAGTAGCTTTCGGATAGCCGGTTGCCATGCAGGAGCTGCTGCCATTGCCGCACCATGCCCATGTATTGATTGTTGAGGATGAAGATCTTGATCGGCAGCCGGTACTGCACGGCCGTCGACATTTCCTGCATGGTCATCTGCACCGAGGCGTCGCCGGCGATGTCGATGACCAGCGACTTGGGATGCGCCATCTGCACGCCCACCGCGGCGGGGAGCCCGTAGCCCATGGTGCCGAGACCGCCACTGGTCATCCAGCGGTGCGGCTCCTGGAATTTATAGAACTGCGCCGCCCACATCTGATGCTGGCCCACTTCGGTGGTGATGTAAGTATCGATATTCTTGGTCAGCTCATAGAGCCGCTGGACGGCATATTGCGGCATGATGACATCCGGGTTGGGCCTATAGCGCAGGCAGTCACGCGCCCGCCAGCCATCGATCTGCTTCCACCAGGCATCGAGCGACTTCTTGTCGAGCGCATAGGACTTGGCCTTCCACACGCGGATCATGTCTTCCAGCGCATGGGCGACATCGCCGCGACCGGAATATCGACGCGCACCGTCTTGTTGATCGACGACGGATCGATGTCGATGTGGATCTTCTTGGATCCCGGCGAAAAGGCGTTGAGTCTTCCGGTGATGCGGTCGTCGAAGCGCGCGCCCACGTTGATCATCACGTCGCAATCATGCATCGCCATGTTGGCTTCGTACATGCCGTGCATGCCGAGCATGCCGAGCCAATTCTTGCCCGATGCCGGATAGGCGCCGAGGCCCATCAGCGTGGAGGTGATCGGGATGTTGGTCATCCCCACGAACTCGCGCAGCAATTGCGAGGCGGCAACGCCTGAATTGATGACGCCGCCGCCGGTATAAAGCAGCGGACGCCTGGCGGTGGCGATCAGTTCGACGGCGCGGCGGATCTGCTCCTGCTCGGGCTTGACGCGCGGCCGGTAGGTCTTGTGCTCGATGTTTTTCGGCCCGACATATTTGCCCTTTGCGAACTGCACGTCCTTGGGGATGTCGACGACGACCGGGCCGGGCCGCCCGTGGGTCGCCACGTAGAAGGCCTCATGGAGAACGCGGGCGAGGTCGTTCACGTCCTTCACCAGGTAATTGTGCTTGGTGCAGGGCCTGGTGATGCCCACCGTGTCGCATTCCTGGAAGGCGTCGTTGCCGATCAGGTGGGTCGGCACCTGGCCGGTCAGGCAGACCATGGGAATCGAGTCCATCAGCGCGTCGGTCAAGCCCGTCACCGCGTTGGTGGCGCCGGGCCCCGACGTGACCAGCACCACGCCGCATTTTCCCGTGGAGCGCGCGTAACCCTCCGCCGCATGGGTGGCGCCTTGCTCGTGGCGGACCAGGATGTGCTTGACCTTTTCCTGCTGGAAAATCTCGTCATAGATCGGCAGCACGGCGCCGCCCGGATAGCCGAACACATGCTCGACCCCCTGGTCGGCCAGGGCCTTCAGCACGATTTCAGCACCCGTCATCTCGGTGGTGGCCATTGTCGTCCTCTCTCCTCTTCGGTTCCGTCAAACACATCGGCAAATGCCAGGCAATAAAAAAGGCCCCCAAGGGAGCCTGATTTCCGCGCAACACCGTAGTCCTGGAAGCCTCAAGCCTCCCCGGCGCCGCGCGGTGTTCCTACGATAAGCGTGTTCATGGGGTGGGGTTGTAGGGGGGCGGAGGATTGGCGTCAAGGGGAAGGTTCCCGGTCGCAGGGCGCCGCTTCATGTGACGGCGGCAATGTGTTATCCTGTCTTCGGTTGGGAAAATGCGAACATTCGGCGGCGATCCGCGATTGATGGGCCCCCAGGGACTGAGGCGGCAGTCGCTGGGTGTTGGCCTCGTTGTCCTATCGACGGTCGCCATCGCCATCGTGCCAAGCCTGGCGAAACTGGCCTATGACGGCGGCAGCAACACATTGAGCGTGATCACCGGCCGCAGCGTCTTTTCCGTCGCCATTACGTTGTTGCTGTTGGCTGCCCTGGGCCTGCCATTGCGAGCGTCCCGCCGCCCTGCCCTGCTCGGCCTCGCTACCGGCGTCGGCTATGCCGCGACCCTCTATGGCTATCTCGGCGCGGTGAATTATCTGCCCGTCAACATCGTCATCCTGATCTACTTCACCCATCCCCTCTTCGTCGGAGTCGTGGCGGCACTGCTTGGCCAGGAAAGATTGTCGGCCATTTCGATTGCCGCGCTGGCGGCAGCGGTCATTGGGTTGACACTCGCCGTTGGCTTCTCGGCGGGGACGCTCGACCCCTGGGGGCTGGCCCTCGCGACAATGGCCATGATTACCACCGTGGCGGTCATTCTCGGCAATGCCAGCGCCATGCGCGAAGCGCCGGCGGTCACGGTCGGATTCTATATGATGCTGTCAGCTGCGGTGGTGCTGAGTATCGCGTTCGCTCTCTTCGGCGACCTGGCACTGCCGGTGACGCCCTTATCCTGGTTGGGTTTCGCAGGTGTCGCCATCGCGGCAACCGCAGGAACGCTAAGCTTCATGGGCGGCATGGCCATCATCGGCTCGACACGGGCGGCGATGATTACAAACCTCGAACCTGTGCTCGGGGTTATCTTCGCTCTGGGTGTACTGGGAGAGCGGGTGACGTGGCTTCAGGGCATTGGCATCGCCACCGTCATTGGTTCCATTATCGTCATGGAACGGTGGCGCTGATAAAAATCTACTCAACGGAAAGTATAACGACACCGCCAAGGGGACGTCAGAACTCCGGCAGTTCGCCCAGGCGAATCGCCAATTCGGGCGCGAAGTTGGGAACCAGCGTTTCCTCCGGCCCCAAGGTCCGCATGTTCAGATAGCCGTCCGGCGAGGGATCGGAATAGACATGGGTCTGGAGCGTGGCGGCATTGATCACCCAGAGGGCCGGAACGCCATGGCAGGCATAGATCATGGCTTTGCGGCTGCGGTCGTAGGCGAGAGTGGTATCGGCAATTTCAATGGCCAGCAGGGCTGTTTGAGGCGAGAGATCGGCAATTCTGGTGCAGCCATCGTAGAAAAGGATATCCGGCTCAAGGAAGGTGTACTCGCTCATGCGGAATGTCGTCGCCGGAATGATGTGGTAGGATTCGCTTGAAGCTTTCTGCCAAAACCACAAGAGCGATCCCTTGCAACTCTCATGTTCAATGCTCTTCGCAGCCATCGGCACCGCATCGCCGTCGATGAGTTCGAACCGCTCGTCTTCGTAAAATATACCTGCCTGCACCATGGCGTCGATTTCGGCCACGGTCCAACGGCGGCGCGGCATGTCGTTGACGGCGCGGGTAGTAAGGGAAGTGCCGTCGGCACGGAAATGCTCGTACATATTCGACAGATAGCACAAGAAGCCTTGCTCCGAAACGGCCGTCACTCCTCCCGCAGCCGCCAATGCTCCATCTGGCCGCGCCACCAGGTGAGTTGGCGCTTGATGTAATGCCGCGTCGCCAGCTTGGCCCGGGCCACGGCGGCGTCAAGATCGATGTCGCCCTTCAGATGCGCCAGCAGTTCCGGCACGCCGATGGCCTTCATCATCGGCAGCAGCGGGTCAAGTCCGGCCAGCGGGCGCACTTCGTCGAGAGCACCCGCCCGCATCATCTGGTCGAAGCGCTGCTCGGCGCGGAGATAGAGTTCGTCGCGCGGCACCTCCATGAAGATGCGGTCGACACTGGCGCCCGCCAGCGGCGCCTGGGCCTGGCCGTCGCGCTGCCAGTCGAGCAGCGACCGCCCGGTGCCCTCGATCACTTCCAGCGCCCGGGTCAGGCGCTGGCGGTCACCTGGCAGGAGTCTTGCCGCCATGGCGGGGTCGCGCGTCAGGAGTTCCGCATGCAGATTTCCGCTGCAGGCGCGCCAGAATTTGCGGATGCCCTCGGGAATGTCCGGCACGCGCGCCAGGCCCTTTTCCAGAGCCCGGAAATAGAGGCCGGTGCCGCCCACGATGATGGGCACCAGTCCCTTTTCCCAGGTAGCGGCGATCTCGCGCTCGGCATCGGCGAGCCAGCGCGCCACCGAATAGTGTTCGGTTCCAGCCACGTGACCATAAAGGGAGTGTGGTGCCGCCGCCTCTTCGCCGGGCAAGGGTCTGGCCGTCAGAATGCGCAAAGGTCCATAGACCTGGGATGCGTCGGCATTGATGATGGCGCCGTTCCACTGGCGCGCCAGATCGACCGCCAGCGCGGACTTGCCGCTGGCGGTTGGGCCTGCAATAAGCAGCGCGCGTTTCTGAAGGTTGTCGCTCGTCATGGATTCGGTCCTCGTACTCATAGCAGCCCCGGGCTCGCGCGCAATCACGCCGCGCGTCGTCGAGCTCCTGGCCGATCTGGGGGCCGGGGCGCCGCATTGGCTGGCGGAGGATGAAGCCGCCGAAGTCCAGGCCTTCGCCAGGCTCCCCGAGTTCATGGCCGATATCCGCTCCTTCCCGGTCGATGCCGCCCTGGTGTCGATCCACAACCGCCGCAAGCGGCTGCTCATCGCCGACATGGATTCGACCATGATCGAGCAGGAATGCATCGATGAGCTCGGCATCGCGGCGGGCCTGGGTTCCCGCATCACGGACATCACGCTCCGCGCCATGCGCGGCGAACTTGATTTCGACGCTGCGCTCAAAGAGCGTGTCGGCCTGCTCAAGGGCCTCGACGCCGGGATCATTGGCAGGATCATCCGTGAACGGATCACCTACATGGCGGGCGGCGCCGCTTTGATCGCCACCATGAAGGCCCACGGCGCCCACACGGCGCTGGTGTCGGGCGGCTTCACGGCCTTCACCGCCCATGTCGCGGCGGAGCTCGGCTTCGATGAGAACCAGGCCAACGGTCTCAAGATCGCCGGCGGCAGGCTCACCGGCGAAGTGGGCCTCCCCATTCTCGGCCAGCAGGCCAAGGCCGATGCCCTGCGCCGTATCGCCGCCGCCCGTGGCCTCGATCCCGCCGACGCCCTCGCGGTGGGCGACGGCGCCAACGACCTCGCCATGCTCGCGGAAGCCGGCATGGGTGTGGCGCTCCATGCCAAGCCCCATGTGCAGGAGGGCTCGTTGATCCGCATCAACCACGGCGATCTGACCGCGCTCCTCTATCTCCAGGGCTACGCGCGCCGTCAATTCGTGCCGCCTGCATCTGGCACTTGAACTCAGCGTCACCATTTGCGACCATGCCCCTGAAAATTGGAGAAATACGATGGCGAAAGAACTGAAGCGTCCGGCCAAGAAGGCAGCGGCCAAGAAGCGCCCGGGCGGAGGAGGCAAGAAGGCACCAGGTGGGCCTGGCAAGAAGGCACCAGGTGGGCCAGGCAAGAAGGCGGCCCGGGAAAATCGCCCGGCGCCCATGCGCGGCCCCGCCGCCGCAGCAGCACCTTCGGTGCGCAAAGTCTTGATCAGCGAGGGCCGCATTCCGAAAAACTGGTACAATATCGCCGCCGACCTGCCAGTACCCCTGCCGCCCGTTCTTCATCCCGGCACGCTGAAGCCCATCGGTCCCGACGACCTGGCGCCCCTGTTCCCCATGTCGCTGATCATGCAGGAGGTCAGCCAGGAGCGTGACGTGCCGATCCCTGAACCGGTGCGCGACATCTACCGCATGTGGCGGCCGACACCGCTCTACCGCGCCTTTGGACTGGAAAAGGCCCTGGGGACCACCGCGAAAATCTACTACAAATACGAGGGCGTGAGCCCGGCCGGCTCGCACAAGCCCAACACCGCCGTGGCCCAGGCCTTCTACAACGGGCAGGAAGGTGTGAAGAAACTGGTGACCGAAACCGGCGCCGGGCAATGGGGTTCCTCGCTGGCCTTCGCCGGCGCCCTCTTCGGCATCGACGTCAAGGTCTACATGGTGCGGGTCTCCTACAACCAGAAGCCCTACCGCCGCGCCCTCATGGAGACCTATGGCGGCACTTGCGTCGCCAGCCCGTCCATGGAAACCAACGCCGGGCGCCAGATTCTGGCCGCCGATCCCGATTCCAACGGGTCCCTCGGCATTGCCATCTCGGAGGCGGTGGAAGTGGCCGCCACCAATCCCGATACGAAGTATGCGCTGGGCAGTGTGCTCAACCACGTGCTGCTGCATCAGACGGTGATCGGCATCGAGGCCATCGAGCAGATGGAGCGGGCCGGCGCCCAGCCCGACATCATCGTCGGCTGCACCGGCGGCGGCTCCAACTTCGCGGGGCTGACATTCCCCTTCATCGGCCAGCAATTGCGCGGCGGCAAGAAGGTCCGCGTCATCGCCGCCGAGCCCGCCGCCTGCCCTTCCCTCACGCGTGGCAAATATGCCTATGACTTCGGCGACACCTCGCACCTGACGCCACTCGTCAAGATGCACACGCTGGGATCGACCTTCATGCCGCCCGGCTTCCATGCCGGTGGCCTGCGTTATCACGGCATGGCGCCATTGGTCAGCCACTTGAAGGAACTGGGCCTCATCGAGGCCGAGTCCTATACCCAGAATTCCTGCTTCCAGGCCGGCGTGCTCTTCGCGCGCTGCGAAGGCATCGTGCCGGCGCCCGAGGCCAACCACGCGGTGCGCGGCGCCATCAACGCGGCGCTGAAGGCCAAGGAGGATGGCACCTCGCCCACCATCCTCTTCGGTCTCTGCGGCCACGGCCACTTCGACATGCAGGCCTATGCCGACTATCTGGGCGGCAAGCTGGAGGACAAGATGTACGACCAGGCGGCACTCGACGCGTCACTGGCGGGCCTGCCGCGGATCGCGGCGGAGTGAGGGGCCGATGATTGTTGCCGGCTTTGCCGGCGGCTTCGCTCCCCGCAATCGTTAGAATTCAATAAGAAAACATTAGAGACCAATTAAATCCGGGGGCCGCGAGATGGACCGCGGTCTCTGCTGGCTCATATGATCTCTCATGCTCACGTGATCTCTCATGCTCACGAGTGAGCTAACAGGGGGCCTACACGTCCATGTCAAGGAGACACCAATGACCATGATCAGTAAATTGCCTTTTATTGCCGCGGCCCTTTCCGCCACAGTCCTGATGCCAGCCCAAGCATGGGCCGAGGAGCGTGTCTGCAGTGGAAGCATCGCGGCGGAGACCGTCGATAACCTGAGGGTGCCGCAGAACGCCACCTGCACGCTGATCGGCACCCGCGTCATGGGAACGATCCAGGTCCAGACCAATGCGCGGTTATTCGCCGAGGACATCATCGTCA
>JANPCA010000074.1:0-4035 GCA_031430715.1 Hyphomicrobiales bacterium
GGATTTTTCACTCGGTGTTCAAGGCCGAGCATTTCACGATGGCTTGAGAGCGGGAGCGCCCCTCAAATCGTCTTCAGCATCCCTCCGTCGACAAAGTAAGTCGAGCCGACCGAGTAACTTGCCCGCGCCGAGCACAGGAACACGAAGAAATCGGCGACCTCCGCGGGCGACGCGAAACGCCCGATGGGCGCATTCTCCTTGGCGAGATTGTCGATATAACCCTGCCAGTCGCCGCCGCTACTGGCGGTGAGTTGCTTGGCGGTCTTGATCCAGTCGGGTGTCAGCACGAAGCCGGGGTTGATGGCATTGACCCGGATATTGTCCTTGATGAATTCGGTTGCCATGGTCTTTGACAGCATCACCAGAGCCGCCTTTGTGACATTGTAGATCGGCTCATACCAGAGTGGCTGCGTGGCGCAGATCGAGGCGTTGTTGAGGATGACCCCGCCGCCGCGCCGCTTCATTGAGGGGACCAGCCCGCGCGCCAGGCGCATTGCCGCCATGACATGCAGGTCCCAGTAATATTGCCACTTATCGTCGGGAGCTTCCATGATGGTCTCGTTGCTGCCCGTCCCGGCGTTGTTGAGCAGAATGTCGGCGCCGCCGAATTCCCTCTCGATCGCCGCGATGGCGGCAGCACAGCCCTCAGCCGTGGCGACATCGCAGGTGATGCCAAGAACCTTCACTTTGGCGCCACCGGCAATCTCGGCCCGCGCCACCTCGAGCCGGGTGGCGTCGCGGGCCACGATGGCGATATGGGCTCCTTCCGCAGCCAGCCCCTTGGCAACAGCGAGCCCGATACCGACGCTGCCGCCGGTGATGACCGCCACCTTGTTCGCCAGACCCAGATCCATGTCACATCACTCCCCGACTACTTCACCACCGGAATCTTCGAGCGGTCGATGGTGACGGCCACCGCCAGCACGAGGACAGCACCGAACACGATATTCTGCGCGAAGATATTGACACCTAGGAACGTCATGCCGATCCTCACCACCGAGATGATGAGCGAACCAACTAAAGTCCGCCAGATCGAACCGACGCCGCCGGTGATGGCGGTGCCGCCGACCACCACCGCGGCAATCGACGGCAGCAGCATTTCGGCGGCAAGGGTGGGCGAGCCGCTCGACAGGCGCCCCGCCAGGATCACCCCGGCCAGCGCCGCGAAGCCCGCCGAGAGCACATAGGCGAAGACCTTCTGGCGGTCGACCTTGACGCCAGAGGCATAGGCCGCGGGCTCACCCGCGCCGATTGCCGCACTATAGCGCCCGAAACGCGTATGGGCCTGCAGCGTATGGGCGATGGCCAGGACGATGAGGCCGACAATGATGACATTGGGTATGCCGAAGACAGTTCCAGTGATCCACGTCTGGTAACTGCGATCCGCATCGCCGAGTGTGATCGAGCGCTCGCGCGAGGTCACCAAAGCCGAACTGAATAGCACCCCGCCCATGGCCAGCGTCGCGATGAATGACGGAATCTTGAGCTTGACATGGGCGATGCCCGACAGGAACCCGGCGATGACGCCGATGCCCACGGCGAGCACGAAGGAGCCATAGCCAAGCCGTGCCACGGTGAGGGCCACGACGACGCTGGCCAGCGACGCCATCGATTGGATCGAAAGATCGATGCCGCCGAGCATGATGACGAAGGTGACGCCGGTTGCGAGAATGAACAGCACCGCCGTGTCGCTGGCCAGTTGCAAAAGCGTCGGCACTTCCAGGAACACCGGCTGCATGACGCCGACGATGGCCACCAGAAGAACGAGCGTGGCCAGCGGCAGCCATTGCCGCAAACCGTCGGAACCCAGTCTGTTGAGGAAATCCCGCATAGCCAGCCCTAAACCATGTGCCCGATGAGATCGACTTGACGCGGCTTGTGGCCGGGGCTGCCGTCGGCGCGGTGGGTGATCTTACCATCGCGCATCACCAGCAGCGTGTGGCTGAGGCCAATGGTTTCCTCCAGCGTGTCGGAGGTGAGTATGACGGCGAGGCCTTCCGTGGTGATGGCCCGCGCCAGATCATAGACCTCCTCCTTGGCGCCGACATCGAGGCCGCGCGTCGGATGATCGAGGATCAAGATCTTCGCCTTGGCCTGCAGCCACTTGGCCAGCACCACCTTCTGCTGGTTGCCGCCGGAAAGGTTCAGGCACAGCGTGTTGATGGTCGGGGTCTTGATCTTGAGGCGCTCGACCCAGGTTCTGGCCAGCCGTTTCTCTTCGGCGGAATTGATCAGGCCATGGCGCGTCAGGCTTGCCAGATCGGCCAGCGTGATATTGGCGGCGACGGGGAGAAACAGCACGAGGCCTTCGACGCGCCGCTCGCGCGGGATGTAACCCACGCCCAGGTCGACCGCTTCGGCGGGCGACGTCAGACGCACGTCATGGCCCTTGATCTTGAGCTTGCCCTTGCCGTGCGGCGCGAAGCCCGCAAGCGTCCGCGTCAGTTCCTCGCGGCCCGAGCCGATGACCCCGGCGATGCCGAGGATTTCACCGGCATGCAGCTTGAAACTCACATCGCTGTAGGCGTGGCCCAATCCCAGGCCATCGGCCTCTAGCACCACCTCGTCCCGGAACGGCTTCTGCAAAGGCTCGCGGTAATATTCCGCCTGCAGGCTGCGGCCCACCATGAGGTGATGCAACTTGGTGGTATCGGCGTCCGCCGTCTTGAGATCGGCGACCACGGCACCATCCTTCATCACATAGATGCGGTCCGAGACTTCAAGCACCTCGTCGAGACGGTGCGACACGAAGATGAACGAGGCGCGCGATTTCAGCGCCCGCACGCGGGCAAAGAGAATGTCGATCTCGGCCCGTTCCAAAACCGAGGTCGGTTCGTCGAGAAGGATCACCAGATGATCGCCGGCGTGCTCCTCGAGCGTCAGGGCCTTGGCCAGTTCCACCATCTGCCGCGCCGCGAAACTTAGAGAATCGGCCCGTGCGCGGGGATCGACATCGACCTGCACCTTGGCCAATTGCCGCGCCGCCGCGCCATAGAGCGCTTTCCAGTTGACGATCCCGTAACGCGTGAATTGCGCCTCGTTGCCGAGATAGATGTTTTCGCCGACCGTCAGGTTGGTGAAGAGCGATTGCTCCTGGAACACCATGCCGATGCCCTTGCGGTTGGCATCCGCCGCATTCTCGAAACGGGCCTCATGGCCCGCGATGCGGATGTTACCCGAATCCGGCTGGTAGACGCCGCTCAGGATTTTCATCAGCGTCGATTTTCCGGCACCGTTCTCGCCGATCAGCCCGACGACCTCATGGCGCTTGATGGAGATCGACACGTCTTTCAGTGCGTGAACACCGGGAAACCGCTTGTCGACATTGACCAGCGCCAGGGCAGGAGTGTCGCTGGCGCTGTTCATTTGACGATCCGCATCAGCTTGCGGTCGATTGACAGTGCCACGGCAGCGATGATCATCAGGCCCTGCACGCCGATCTGCACGGATGGAGGAACGCCCATCAGCACCATGCCGTTGGACAGCACCACGACGATGAGCACACCGACCAAGGTCTGCAGCACGCTGCCCTGACCGCCCGACAGTGCCGTGCCGCCGACCACGACGGCGGTCACCGTGGTGAACAGCCGGCCATTGCCGATCTGGGCGTTTCCGAGACCGAGTTGAGCCGCCGCCAGAATGCCGCCCACCGCGTAGAAGACCCCGGCGATGGTGAAGGCCGCGATACGCACCTTGGTGATCGAGATGCCCGAGAGGCCTGCCAGTTCCTCGCCGCCACCCAGCGCGAAAATGTAGCGGCCAAGCCGCGTGCAGTTCTGGATGACCAGCGCGATCACCAGGCAACCCAGCGCCACCCAAACGCCCCAGGGGAGGCCGATCAACGGATCGCGCGTGATCGCCAGTCCACGGATGAACGGGTCGTTGATCCTTGTGGCCATGCCGCCGAGCAACGCATTGGCGACGCCGACGCCGATGAACCATGTTCCAAGCGTCGTCATGAAGGACGGAATCTTGAGCTTGACGTGAATGACGCCATTGATGAATCCGACGCCGGCGCCGACCAGCAGCACCGCG
>JANPCA010000075.1:0-10994 GCA_031430715.1 Hyphomicrobiales bacterium
CATGCTGCAGCTCCTTGGCATGGCGCGTGAAGATCTGCGTGGCCTTGGCGGCGAGCGGCGAATCGATGAAAATATTGGCCTGCGGAACCCTGTGCTGTTCCATCAGCAGCACGAGGTCGGTGACCAGCTCCTGGGTGCGCTCGACCGCGAAAGACGGGATCAGCAGGGCGCCCTTGCGCTTGGCGGCATCGTTGACCTCGGCCGCCAGAATGCCGCGGCGGCCGTCTTCCGAACGCTCGAAGCGGTCGCGCCCGCCATAGGTCGATTCGCAGATGACGAAATCGAAGGAGGTGGGCGCCTCCGGGTCCTCGTGCAGCATCTTGTTGTCGGGGCCAAGGTCGCCCGAGAACAGAATGCGCAAGGGCTTTTCCGATCCTTGCGCCACTTCGATCTCGACCGAGGCCGAACCCAGCAGATGCCCGGCGTTCCAGAAGCGCGCCCTGATACCGGGCACCGGCTCGAACCACATCTCATAGGCAAGCCCATTGAAATGCTCGAGGCTCTTGACCGCGTCCTCGGCGGTGTAGATCGGCGCCACCTCTTCCTCGCCGCGCTTGATGCGCCGGAGGTTCAATTGCTTAACTTCGGTTTCCTGGATGAAGCCCGAATCCGGCAGCATGATGCCGCACAGATCGGCAGTGGCCGGTGTCGCATGTATCTTGCCCGTGAAGCCATGCTTCACCAGTTTGGGGATGACGCCGGAATGATCGATATGGGCATGCGTCAGGATCATGGCGCCGATCGAGGCGGGATCGAAGGGGAAGGGGCGGTAATTGAGCGCCGACTCGGTCTTCGAGCCCTGGAACATGCCGCAGTCGACGAGCAGGCGCGACGTGCCCGTATCGATCAAATAGCATGAACCGGTGACGGTGCGCGCCGCGCCGTGAAATGTGAGACGGACCGGCATCATCAACTCTCCTTCGGCAGCTTGAGGCCGCGCCGCAGCAATTCGTCCCATGCCGCCCGCGGGCTGTCGGCAAAGCCGAACAGATCGAGATCGGCCGCGGTGATCATGCCAGCGTCGGCGAATTGCCGGAAGTTGATGGCCTGTGACCAGAACTTCGAATCATAGAGCACAACGGGAAGATTGTCGTCGAGTTTGCCGGTCTGGCGCAATGTCAGCATCTCGAACAATTCATCCATGGTGCCGAAGCCGCCGGGAAAGACGACGAGCGCCGAGGCGCGCATCGCAAAGTGCATCTTGCGCATGGCGAAATAGTGGAAGCGGAAGGTGAGATCGGGCGTCGAATAGGCGTTGGGTTCCTGTTCGAGCGGCAGCGTGATGTTGAAACCGATGGAGGGAGCACCAACGTCATGGGCGCCCCGGTTGGCGGCCTCCATGATGCCGGGGCCGCCGCCGGTGGCGATCACGTTCTGGCGCGGCAGGCGGCCGGTCAGCTTGGCGCCGCCCTCCTCCGAACAGATACGGGCGAATTCACGGGCCGCCGCATACCAGCCATTGGCGTCGTCGCAACCGATCCTCGCCGAGCCGAAGACCACGACCGTGGTGGCAACACCCCAACGTCTTAGGTGTTCCTCGGCCTTCTGATACTCAAGCTGAAAGCGCAAGCCCCGCGTCGTGTCGCCCAGCAGGAAATCCGGGTCCATGGCCGGCAGCCGGTAGGCGGCGGCGGCCATCTGCGCCTTGTTCGATTGCGTCACGATAGGAATGTCCCCGGGGCTGTTGCCTGTCCGGGATAGGGCCATGACAAGCCGCAATCAAGGGGGCTAGACTGGCCCGGCAACTTGATTTCGGGGGACATGATGGCAAACGGCAAAAAGGCGTTCGGCGCGGATTTCATGGCCGAACCCGGCAAGCGCTTCGAATTGGCGAATTGCGATCCGAAAGGGGCGAAGTACGCCCTGGACAAGGACAAGGCCAAGACCGCCACGGTAGAGGACGCCGCCGCCATCGACGCGCTGCAGGACCGGCTCTTTGCGGAAGGAAAAAGAAGCCTCCTGGTCATCCTCCAGGGCATCGACTGTTCGGGCAAGGACGGCACGGTGAGGGGGGTCTTCAATACCTGCGGGCCGATCGGCGTGGACGTCAATTCCTTCCGGGCGCCCACCGCCGATGAACTGGCCCAGGATTATCTCTGGCGCGTCCACAAGGTCTGCCCGGCGAGAGGCCTGATCGGCATTTTCAACCGCTCGCATTACGAGGATGTGCTGGTGGTGAAGGTCCGCAAATTCGCGTCCGCCGAAGCCATCGAGCGCCGCTACGAGGAGATCAACGCGTTCGAGAAGACGCTCTCCCAGAACGGCACCAGGATCTTGAAATTCATGCTGCACATCTCGAAGGAGGAACAGGCGGTGCGCCTGCGCGAGCGCATCGCTCTGCCGCAGAAGCGCTGGAAGTTCAACCCCGCCGACCTCGAAGACCGTAGCCTCTGGGACGAATTCATGGCGGCCTACGAAACCGCCGTCAACCGCTGCACGACCGGTCACGCCCCCTGGTACGTGATCCCCGCCGACCGCAACTGGCTGCGGAACGCCGTGATCTCGAGGATCGTCCGCGAGACGCTGGAGGAAATGAACCCGCAATACCCGGCGCCCAAGGGCTGGGATCCGGCGGCGGTGAAGGTGGTGTGAGTCTTCGCTCATCCCTCTTCTCCGAACTGGGGAGGGCGGGAGAAGAAGAAATCTTACCCTTCCGCCTTCGCCACCCCCACCATGGCCGGCCGCAAACAGCGCTCGCCGATGGCAAATCCCGACTGCATTTCCTGAACGACAATTCCCGGCGCATGGTCCTTGGTGGGCACCTCGAACAGGGCCTGGTGGAAATTGGGATCGAACTTGGCGCCCACCGTCTCCACCTTGCGGATGCCGTAACGCTGGAACACGTTGAGCAATTCGCGCTCGGTCAGTTCGATGCCGGCCAATAGATTGGCCGCCATGGCATCGGCCCGCACCTCCGGCGTCACGGCGGCAAGGGCGCGGCCCATGTTGTCGGCCACGCTCAGCAGGTCGCGGGCGAAATTGGTGGCGGCGTAAAGCGTAGCCTCCGCCTTCTCGCGCTCGGCCCGTTTGCGCAAATTGTCCATGTCGGCGGCGGTGCGCAACAGCCGGTCCTTCAAGGCCGCCGCCTCTTCCTTGAAGCGGGCGATCTCCACCTCGCGCGGGTCGATTTCCGGCTCGGCCATCGGCGATTCCATCTCGACCGGCTCGGCCAGTGTTTCAGTCGGGTCAGGTGTCTTGGTTTCGTCAGCCATGGCTGATGGGTTCCAGTCTTGATCATTGCGGGGTTGGCCGCCATATCGGCTGACTGGCTCAAAAAATCAAGAGATGAGCCGCCCGATGGCTTTTGCCGTGTAGTCGACCATGGGAATGATGCGGGCATAGTTCATCCGCGTCGGGCCGATGATGCCCATGACGCCGACGATCTTTTCCTCCGAATTGCGATAGGGCGCCACGATGATGGACGAGCCCGACAGCGAGAACAGCCGGTTCTCCGCACCGATGAAGATGCGCACCCCCTCGCCCACTTCGGCGGCGCCCAGAAGCTGCACCAATTCCTTCTTGTTCTCGATGTCCTCGAACAGCTTGCGGATGCGCTCGAGATCGGCCGCTGCCGCCCAATTGTCAATCAAGTTGGCCTGGCCCTTGACGATCAGCGTCTTGTCGTCGGGGTTGCTGTCGCCCGACCATTGCCCGATCCCGGCTTCGACGATGCGCGCCGAAATCTCGTCAAGCTCGCGCCGGAGGTTCGTCACCTCGTCCCTCACAAAGCGCTGCACCTCGTCGATGGTCTTGCCCTGGAAGCGCGTCGAGAGATAGTTCGAGGCCTGGATGAACACCGATGGCGGCAGGCCCGCCGGCACCTCGATCACCCGGTTCTCGACGCTGCCGTCCTCGCCAACGAGGATGACCAGCGCCCGCCCCGGCCCGAGATTGACGAACTCGATGTGCTTCAAGCGCGCATTGATCTTGGGCGTCACCACCACGCCCGCGCAATGGGAGAGGCCGGACAGCAATGTCGTCGCCTCACCCAGCACGTCCTCAAGGCGGCGCTGGCGGTTGCTGGCGGCCATCTGGGCGTCGATGCGGGCTCGCTCGTCGGTGCCCATGGAGCCCACTTCCATCACCGCATCGACGAAGAAGCGCAGGCCCTGCTGGGTCGGCACGCGCCCGGCACTGGTGTGCGGCGAGAAGATGAGGCCAGCGTCTTCCAAGTCCATCATGACATTGCGCACCGAGGCCGGCGACAGGCTGGCGGGCAGGATGCGCGCGATGGTGCGCGAGCCAACCGGTTCGCCGGTTTCGAGGTAAGTGTCGACCAGGCGCCGGAAAATATCGCGCGAACGCTGGTCCAATCCGGCGGCTCCGGACAGTCTTTCGTCAAAAGGCGGCTTCGGCGGGATCATGCTCATGGGAGCTATTTAGGAGGGGACGGGGCGGTTGTCATGGGTGGAGTTGTTGCTTTTTGGCCCAGGGCTTACAAGATTAAAATGATCATGGTATGAATTTGATAGAAGATTCAGAGCGGGAAAATAACAAAATGGGCGGCGGTTTGCTGGATCGTGAATTGTCCAGAGCACGGATGGACGGGTTGATCGTCGACAGGGATCATGCCGAGTATGACAAGTATCGCAGGATATGGAACGGTCTTGCGGATCGGCGGCCCACGGCAATCGTCCGGGCCCGCACTGTCGAAGATGTCAGAAAAACTGTCCGGGTTGCCGCTGATCAAGGCACATTGCTTGCGGTGCGCAGCGGTGGGCACAGTCTGCCCGGGCTTTCCACCTGCGATGATGGAATTGTGCTCGATCTGTCGCTTATCAATTATGTTACGGTGGATGCCGCTGCGGGTGTTGTAGAAGTTGGCGGCGGTGCGCTGCTCGGTGATCTGGATAAGGCAGGTGCGCATGCCGGACTTGTAACCCCGGCGGGCGTGGTATCACACACGGGAGTTGCCGGTCTCACACTGGGCGGCGGCATGGGCTGGCTGAGCCGAAGGTTCGGATTGACCATCGACAATCTGCTGGGTGCGGAAGTGGTAACTGCTGATGGGCGATTGATCTGGGCAAGCGCCGATTCCGAGCCGGACCTGTTTTGGGGACTGCGCGGTGGCGGTGGCAATTTCGGTGTGGTGACCAGGTTCAAGTTCCGCATGCACCCACTAGGCCCGATAGTCGTTGGCTCTTGGACCTATTCAGCCAATGACTATGAGGCTGTTTTGCGGGGCTTCCAAGGGCTTTCGAGCGCCGCGCCCCGCGAACTAACGACAAGTTTCGAACTCATGTCCAACGAACTTGCGGTAACTGCATGTTGGTCGGGTGCCCAGGAAAACGCGGCCGCTATAGTCTCACCCTTTGGAAACCTGGCTTCACCAGTTACTGGGTCATTTGGTAACACGGCCTATGTCGATCTCCAGAAAAGAAGCGACGAAAGCGATGCCTGGGGCCAGCGCCATTATTCCAAGGGTGGATTCTTGGACAAGATTGATGATGCGGCGATCAGATGTATTCAGAGCGCCGTCGCATCCTCCCCAAACGCGCGCTCGCATATTTATGTGCTGCAGCTCGGCGGCACTATTGGCGACGTCGAGGAAGCCGCTACGCCATATTCCGGACGGGCTGCAAGTTATTATTGGATTGCGAATGCCATATGGGATGAATCTTCCGACGACATGCGCTGCATAGAATGGGGGCGAAATTCGGCAAAGAGCCTTGCCGCAATTTCGATGCAAGGCAACTATGTCAACGAACAAGCGGACTTCGGCAAGGATGTTGCCTTCGGCGCATACGGGGTAGAGAAATACACCCGGCTTGCCAGACTTAAAGCGCGCTATGACCCGGCTAACCTTTTCCGTCTAAACCAGAACATCGAACCGATGCCTTAGCGCAAAGTTGAGCTAAGGCCGGGTCACTCTCCGAATTTATTGGCATTTCCATTTGCGCCCATGGCGCGCTAGAAGCCTCCCGAAATCACAAAGGAAATGCCCATGCGTCCATCGGGGCGAAAGCCGGATCAATTGCGCGCCGTCAGCTTCGAGCGCGGCTTCACCAAACATGCCGAGGGCTCCTGCCTGGTGCGCTTCGGCGATACCCACGTGCTGTGCACGGCGTCCCTTGAAGAGCGCGTGCCGCCCTGGCTCAAAGGTGGCGGCAAGGGCTGGGTCACCGCCGAATACGGCATGCTGCCACGCTCCACCCACGAGCGCATGCGCCGCGAATCTTCCGCCGGCAAGCAATCGGGCCGCACCCAGGAAATCCAGCGCCTGGTCGGCAGGTCGTTGCGAGCCGTGGTCGATCTGGCGGCGCTGGGCGAAAAGCAGATCACCATTGACTGCGATGTCATCCAGGCCGATGGCGGCACCCGTACCGCAGCCATCACCGGCGCGTGGATCGCCCTCTTCGACTGTCTCAAGTGGATGGAACAGCGCTCCATGTTCAAGACCTGGCCCCTGAGGGACCACGTCGCGGCGATCTCCTGCGGCATCCACGGCGGCATTGCGGTGCTCGATCTCGACTATCCCGAGGATTCGACCGCCGGCACCGACGCCAATTTCGTCATGACCGGCTCGGGCGGCATCGTCGAGGTGCAGGGCACGGCGGAAGGCGAGCCCTTCTCGCAAGACAATCTGCTCGAACTTCTGGCCTTGGCCCGCAAGGGCATCGATGAACTCGTTGTCCTGCAAAGGGCGGCGATCGCCTGATGCGCGCCCGGCATATTCTCGAAACGGTGCTCTATGCCGATGACCTGGCGGCCATGCGGCGCTTCTATGGCGAAGTGCTGGGTCTTGAAGTCTATCTGGAGCTTGACCAGCAATTTGTGTTTTTCCGCTGCGCCAGCCAGATGCTCTTGGTGTTCAATCCGGCCGTGACCGCAATTCAGGACGTGGCGAGCGGCCCTCCGGCGCATGGAACCAGGGGCAATGGACATATTTGCTTTCGCAGTAGCGCTGCCGAATTCGAGGGCTGGCGGCAGCATTTGTCGAACCATGATGTTGCCATCGAACGCCTCATGGTGTGGCCGAACGGCGGGCGTTCGATCTATGTCAGGGACCCGGCTGGCAATTCTGTTGAATTTGGCGAAAGCAAAATATGGGAAATGCCGGACATGAAAACCCTCGCCAGCCAGAAGATCGTTGTTGCCACCCACAACCAGGGCAAACTTGAAGAATTCGCGGCGCTGCTGAAGCCCCACGGCGTGACGGCGGTGTCGGCGGGCGAGCTCGGACTGCCGGAACCCGAGGAAACCGGCAGCACATTCGCCGAAAACGCCCGCATCAAGGCGCTGGCCGCCATGCAGGCTACGGGCCTCATCGCGCTGTCGGATGATTCGGGGCTTTGTGTCGAAGCGCTCAACGGCCAGCCCGGCGTCCGGACCGCCGACTGGGCCGGGCCTGAGCGCGACTGGGCCCACGCCATGCGGCTGGTGCAAGAGAAGCTCGAAGCCAAGGGCGCCAAGACGCCCGACAAGCGCCGTGCGCATTTCGTCTGTACACTGTGCGTCATGTGGCCCGACGGCGAGGAACACCTGTTCGAAGGCCGCGCCACCGGCCATCTGGTCTGGCCGCCGCGTGGCGCGGCTGGCCACGGCTATGACCCGATGTTCGTGCCCATGGGCGGCAACCGCACCTTCGCCGAATTGGATCCCGCCGAAAAGAACCTGATCTCGCACCGGGCGAAGGCCCTGGAGAAGCTGGTCCGTGAACTCCTCTGAACAAGCCTTCGGCGTCTATGTCCATTGGCCCTTCTGCAAGGCCAAATGCCCCTATTGCGATTTCAATTCCCACGTGCGCCATCAGCCGGTCGACGAACTGTCCTTCGCCCGGGCGCTGGCAACCGAACTGTCGTGGTTCGCGAGCCAGACGCCCGGCCGCACCGTGACGTCGATTTTCTTCGGCGGCGGCACGCCCTCGCTGATGCCGCCCCAAGCCGTGGCCCATGTGCTCGATGCCATCGCTGAATTATGGTCCGTGTCTCCCAATGCCGAAATCACCATGGAAGCCAATCCGACCTCGATCGAGGCGGAAAATTTTCGCGGCTACCGCTTTGCCGGCGTCAACCGCGTCTCGGTCGGCGTGCAGGCCCTGAACGATACCGACTTGAAAGCCCTTGGCCGCCAGCATACGGCTGAGGAAGCTCTCGACGCTTTCCGGCTTGCCGCGAAAATTTTCCCGCGCGTTTCTTTCGACTTGATCTATGCCAGACCTCATCAGTCGACGGAGCAATGGCGCGAGGAGCTTAGCAAAGCTCTTGCCGAGCAGCAGGGCCACATGTCGCTCTATCAGCTCACCATCGAGCCCGGCACCGCCTATTTCGATCTGCACGCGCGCGGCAGCCTGATCACCTCCAGCGACGACCGCGCCGCCGATCTCTATGACATCACGCAGGAGCTGACCGAGCGGGCGGGCCTACCGGCCTACGAGATTTCCAATCACGCGAAGCCTGGCCACGAGTCGCGCCACAACCTGCTTTATTGGCGCTATGGCGAATATGCGGGCGTCGGCCCCGGCGCCCACAGTAGGCTGGCGGATGGCGAAAACCGCCGCGCCCTCATCGCCGAAAAGCATCCCGAAACCTGGCGCGATCTGGTCGCAACGCAAGGCCACGGCATCGTCTCGGACAGCATCGTGACGCCGCCCGATCAAGCCTCCGAATATCTCCTGATGGGACTGCGCATCGCCGAAGGCATCGATCTGAATCGCTATGCCGCCCTGGCCGGTCGCGGCATCGATTCAGGCAAGATCGCCGGCATGAAGTCCTTGGGGCTGATCAAGCGCGACGGGTCCATGCTCCGCGCCACCCCCGACGGCCGCAAGCTCTTGAACGCCGTCATCGCCGAACTGGCCGTCTGAACTATTCCGCCGGCTGTTCTTCCTTCGATGGCGCATCCTTCAGCAAATCCTTGATATTGCCGCCGCCGCACCCCGACAGCGCCAGCCCCACGGCGAGCACGGCCGCTAACCCCGCAGCGCGCTTCACCAGCGCCCGCTTTGCCTCTACAAGCTTGATTTCCACCCGAACCGGCCCCCCGGAGTAACATGACGCTTCCGCCCCCAACACCCGGCCGCCGTTACGCGATCGGTTCCACCTGGTTCGAGGCCGAAGCACTAACGCCCGGCCTATACATCGTCGCCACCCCCATTGGCAATCTGGGCGACATGACAATTCGGGCGCTGGCCACCCTGGCCGCCGCGGACAGCATTCTCTGCGAGGACACCCGCACCTCGGCCAAGCTGATGCAGCGTTACACCATCCGCAACCGGCTTGAAGCCTATCACGAGCACAACGCCCAGAAAGTCCGCCCCGCCATTCTCGCGCGGCTGAAAGACGGCGCCGCCTTAGCCCTGATCAGCGATGCCGGAATGCCGCTGGTCTCCGACCCCGGCTACCGGCTGGTCAAGGAGGCCGTGGAACAGGGCATCGCCGTCACCGCCTGCCCCGGCCCCTCCGCTGTCTTGACCGGGCTTGCCCTCTCGGGCCTCCCGACCGACCGCTTCACCTTCTTAGGATTCATGCCGCAGAAGCACGGCGAGCGAATGCGTCTCTTCGCCGAATTCGCGGCATTGCACAGTACACTGATCTTCTTCGAAAGCCCGCATCGCATCGTCGAAACCCTCCGCGGCATGGAAACCGCCCTGCCCGGCCGCAGCCTCGCCGTCACCCGCGAACTGACCAAACTGCACGAGGAAGTGTTGCGCGGGTCCGCCGCCGAAATCGCCGCAACGCTGGAAGCCCGTCCTTCTGTCAAGGGCGAGATCACCCTGATCGTCGGCCCGCCGGGCGAACCCGAGGCCGTCTCCGATGAGACGCTCGATAACGCCATTACCCAGGCGCTCGCCACCATGCCGGCCAGCAAGGCCGCGTCCGAAATCGCCAGGCGTTTCGATACCGGCCGCTCGGAGATTTACGCCCGCATCCTGAGCCGCAAGTCCGACGATGGCCGGTGACCGCAGAAAGGCCGAAACCTCGGGGCGAGCCGCCGAGCGCGTCGCCCTCTGGTACCTGCGCCTCAAGGGCTACCGCCTCCTCGTCCAGCGCTACAAGAGCCACGCCGGGGAAATCGACCTCATCATGCGGAAAGGCGAAACCACCGCCTTCATCGAGGTGAAGGCCCGCCGCTCCATCGACGCCGCCATCGTCTCGGTCACGCCCTTCCAATCGAAACGCATCTGCGCCGCCGCCCGGGTTTTTATGGCCCACGACCGCAAGGCCCACAAGCAGTTCTGCCGTTTTGACATCGTCGCGGTCAGCCCCTACCACTGGCCCCGGCACATCGAGAACGCATTCTACGGAGAGAATTGATCATGGCCCTGCGCGCCGCCATCCAGATGGACCCCATCCAGTCGATCAACATCAAAGGCGATTCGACCTTTGCCCTGATGCTGGAAGCGCAAGCCCGCGGCCATGAGCTGTTCTTTTATCAAACAAAGACATTGGCCTTGGGCGGCGGCTCGCTGTTCGCCACTGGCAATGATGTCAGCGTGCGCGATGTGGCAGGTGACCATTTCACGTTGGGCGAAGAGCGCCGCGCCGATCTTGGGGATTACGACACGATCCTGATGCGCCAGGATCCGCCCTTCGACATGAACTACATCACCGCCACCCACATGCTGGAGACGATCCACCCGAAGGTTCTGGTGGTGAACGATCCGGTCGAGGTGCGCAATGCGCCCGAAAAACTCTTCGTGCTGCGTTATCCGCAATTCATGCCGGATACTTTGATAACCAAAGATCCCATCGAACTCGCCGCCTTCCGCCGCACCCATGGCGACATCATCCTGAAGCCGCTCTACGGCAACGGCGGTGCGGGTGTGTTCCGCTTGGGCGAAGAAGACCAGAATTTTTCCTCGCTCCTCGAACTGTTCAACCAGATGTTCCGCGAACCCTTCATCGCCCAGCAATATCTTCCCGATGTCAGGAAGGGCGACAAGCGCATCATCCTGGTCGACGGCAAGGCCGCGGGCGCCATCAACCGCGTGCCCGCCGCCAACGAAAGCCGCTCGAACATGCATGTCGGCGGCCGGCCGGAACCGGCGACGC
>JANPCA010000076.1:0-5782 GCA_031430715.1 Hyphomicrobiales bacterium
CCATTCAACTCTTCAAACTTCATCACACGAAGTCCCTGCAACACCTCCGTCCGCCTCATCGCCCGGCCTCTTCAAAGGCCAAAGCTTAAAACCGGACAGATGACGTGTTACATAAACCGGTCATATCGTGTGTTCTCGACAGGCAAAGAATGACATGGGAGACGGCTTCGGAAAAATAGATTATACTTGCGAATTGAATAGGATTTTACGATGTTGCGCTACACGCTCCGGCAGATCGAATATGCGGTGGCCATTTTCGATCATGGCTCGGTGGTGGCGGCCTCGGCGGCGCTCGGCGTGGCCCAGCCCACACTTTCGGCGGCGCTGGCCAAACTCGAGGACCAGGTGGGTTTACAGCTTTTCATCCGGCATCATGCGCAGGGCGTCAGTCCTTCGCCCGCAGGAATCCGCTTTCTGGCGGAAGCGCGGAACCTCTTGACCCAGGCCCAGGACCTGCAGCGCGACATGGCGGCAGCGGGTACCGCCGTCGAGGGTGTTCTGTCGCTCGGCAGCTTCACCACCATTGCGCCGGCCTTCGTGCCGCAGCTCATTTCATCCTTCACCGCCCTTCACCCCGCCGTCCAGATTCTCATGGCCGAGGGAACCCAGGACGAGTTGTTTGCGGGCCTGCGCGGCGGGCGGCATGATCTGGCACTGCTTTATGACGTCGACATGCCGGACGATCTGGCGGTGACGGCGCTGGCCTCCTACACGCCCCATATCCTGCTGCCCGCCGGCCATCGCCTGACGCGGCTCAGGCAGGTGCCGTTGGTGGCGCTCCGAGACGAACCCTTCATCCTGCTCGACATCGCGCCGAGCCGGACCTATTTCACGCGTATCCTGGAACAGGCGGGGATCACGCCGAAGGTGGCCTTCTCCTCGCCGTCCCTGGAAGTGGTGCGCGGGCTGGTGGGCCAGGGGCTTGGGCTTTCGATCCTGGTGACCAGGCCCCATGGCGATCATTCCTATGCGGGCCAAGAACTGGCAGTGCGCCCCATCGCGGACGAGGTGGAGCGCGGTGTGATTGCCCTTGCGGCGCTTAAACAAATGCGCAAGACACGGCTGGTTGCGGCTTTCGAGGCTCATTGCGTGAACCAATTCAAGCCGGCGGAGGGCAGCCTGTGACGGACCTCAGCGTGACGATCATTGGCGCCGGAATCATCGGCATGTCGGCGGCCGCCTTCCTGCAGCGCGGCGGCTACAAGGTTACCGTCATTGACCGTGTTCCGCCGGGTGAGGGTTGCTCTTTCGGCAATGCCGGAGGCCTCGCATTCTCCGAAATCACGCCCACCATTCACCCACGAGTCCTGCTCAGGATTCCGGGCTGGCTGATGGACCCGCTGGGGCCGCTCACCATCCGCTGGTCTTACTTACCCAAAGCGCTGCCGTGGTTTCTGGCGGCGGGGCGCAACGCCATGCCGGATCGCGCCCGGGCGATAACCAAGGCCCGCGCCGATCTGGCGTTGCGCGTGGTGAGCGACTTCGAGACCTTGCTAGAGGCCGCCGGTGCGTCCGATTTGATCAAATACCAGGACACGCTGCGGCTTTTCGACAGCGAGCAGCAATTCCTTGGTGAAGCCGCGGAGCGCGACACCAAGAAATCCTACGGTTTCGAGATGAAACGCCTCTCGGGCGATGAAGTGCGGGAGATCGAACCCGCCATCGGCAAGACTGTGCATTGCGGGGCTTTCCACGGCGGATGGTATTTCGTCACCAATCCGGAGCGGGTGGTGAAGTCCATCGCCGCCGATGTGATGAGGAATGGCGGGACCATCATCGCCGACGACGTGCTTTCAATCGAGCGGGTGCAGGGCCGAGTGGTGCGCTTGCAATTGCAACAGCGCGGCGCCCATTCCGTCGACAAGCTGGTGATCTGCGCCGGCGCCTATTCGCACCTACTTGCAAAACAGCTCGGCGAGAAAATGCTGCTTGAGGCCGAACGTGGCTATCACATGGTGCTGCCCAATTCCGGCGTGTCGCTGTCGCGCTCCATCACCTACGCCCGCACGCCCGGCGCCGCGACACCCATGGACATGGGCCTGCGGCTGGCCGGCACGGACGAGTTCGCTGGCCTCGACGCAGCACCCAACTACGCACGCGCCGATGCGCTGTGGAACATCTTCAAGAGGGTGCTGCCGTTCTTGCGCGCGCCCGATGCCGCCACCACCCGTTGGATGGGCCGCAGGCCCGGCACGCCCGATTCGCTTCCCGTCATCGGGCCATCCAGCACGGCCAGCAATGTCTGGTACGGTTTCGGCCATGGCCACATGGGCCTCACCTGGGGGCCGACGACAGGGCGGCTCATCGCCGAGATGATGAGCGGAGCCCGCAGCAATATCGACCTCGCACCATTCCGGGCCTCGCGCTTCGGCTGAGGGCCCTTCGGCTTTGACAAAAGCCCGGGGCGCAGGCTCTATGATGCAGCACGCAAATCAGGATATCGATAGCAAGTGACACGCGAGACGCCACAGCCAGTCCTCCTCGGGGATTACCGCCCGGTTCCCTATCGCATCGAGACGGTGACGCTCGATTTTTCCCTCGATGCCGGAAACACCAGGGTTGTGTCGCGGATGAGGCTGATGCCCAATCCGGCGTCTGCGGAAAGAGGTGCGGCGCTGGTTCTCGACGGTGAGTTGATTTCCCTTCTCCGTGTCGCGGTCAACGGCACGCCTCTCGAACACGATGCCTATATGGTCACGGAGTCGTCACTTACCATTCCACAAGTTCCGCAGGAGCCCTTCACGCTGGAAATGGTCACCACCTGTAACCCGAAAGCCAACACGTCGCTCACCGGTCTCTATGTCTCGAACGGTGTATTCTGCACGCAGTGCGAGGCGCAAGGGTTCCGGCGCATTACTTACTTTCATGACCGCCCGGATGTGATGGCGCGATACTCGGTGCGCGTGGAGGCCAACCTGGATAGCTGCCCCGTGTTGCTGTCCAACGGCAACATGACTGAAACCGGCGGCGCCGGACCCGGCCGGCACTACGCCATCTGGGACGACCCCTTCCCCAAACCCTGTTATCTCTTTGCGCTGGTGGCAGGCGGTCTCGCTGCCATCCACGATACATTCACCACAAATTCGGGCCGCACCGTCAAACTTGGCATCTATGTCGAGCAGGGAAAGCAGGACCGCTGCGCCTGGGCCATGGAAGCCTTGAAGGCATCGATGCGCTGGGACGAGCAGCGCTTCGGCCGCGAATATGATCTCGGCATCTTCAACATCGTCGCCGTGTCCGATTTCAACATGGGGGCGATGGAGAACAAGGGCCTCAACGTCTTCAACGACAAATACATCCTGGCGCTGCCCGAGACAGCGACGGACGTGGACTACGTCAACATCGAAGCCATCATCGCCCATGAATATTTTCACAACTGGACCGGCAACCGCATCACCTGCCGCGACTGGTTCCAACTCTGTCTCAAGGAAGGATTGACCGTATTCCGCGACCAGGAATTCACTTCCGACCTGCGTTCGCGCGCCGTCAAACGCATCGCCGATGTCAAGACGCTCCGCGCCCGGCAATTCCCGGAGGACGGCGGGCCGCTGGCCCATCCGGCCAGGCCCTCATCCTATATCGAGATCAACAATTTCTACACACCCACCGTCTACGAGAAGGGTGCCGAAATCTGCCGCATGATGCAAACGCTGATCGGCAAACAAGCATTCCGCAAGGCGATGGACCTCTATTTCGCGCGCCATGACGGCGAGGCGGCCACCGTCGAGAATCTCGTGTCCTGCATGGCCGATGCCTCGGGCCGCGATCTCAAACAGTTCTTCACCTGGTACGAACAGGCGGGAACGCCGCAGGTGATCGCCGAGGGCGCCTATGATGCGGAAGCCCGGACCTATACGCTAAGCCTTGAACAGATGACGGCGGGGACGCCGGGACAGGCCGACAAGGTGCCGTTGCACATTCCGCTCGGACTGGGTCTCGTCGGACCCGATGGCGGCGACATGCCGCTCGATCTCGAGGGCACCGGCACGCTCAACACGCCGCTGATCGAGCTTACCAAACAAAAGCAGACTTTCCGCTTCCGGAATGTGGCGAAGCGCCCGGTGCTGTCGCTCAACCGCGGCTTCTCGGCACCGGTGCAACTGACCAGCAACAGCTCACCCGAAGACCACTTGTTCCTGATGGGCCACGACCGCGACAGTTTCAACCGCTGGGAGGCGGGCCAGATGCGTGGCCGTGACTTGATCCTTGGCGCCTTGGGCACGGCGGCGCCCAAGGCCGCCATGGCAGATTTCGCGGCGGCACTGCGGCGCATCCTCGATGACGCCAAGGCCGACGATGCCTTCAAGGCCCTGATGCTGGGGCTGCCCAGCGAAAGCGAGATCGCCGCTGCGATCGGCACGAATGCCGACACGGACACCGTTCAGGCGGCGCGCGATGCGGTGCGGAGCGAGCTGGGCCGCCACCTGGCGCCATCCCTGGAACGCCTATGGCAAAGCACCGTTGAACATGGACCCTACCGGCCCGACCCGGCCGGAACGGCGCGGCGCTCCCTACGTTATGCCGCCCTGCAACTGATGCTGTTCGGCAACCGCGACCAGGGCATTGCGCTGGCCCTGGCGGAACTCAAATCGCCCCACAGCATGAGTGCCGAAATCGGCGCACTCGCGGCGCTGGTGCAAATCGATTGCACGGCCAGGCAGTCGGCGCTGGATCTGTTCCACAAGCGCCATGCCGGCGATCATCTGCTGATCGACAAGTGGCTCATGCTCAACGCGCAATGCGCCGGGCCCAGTGCAGCGCAAAGGGTGGAGGCCCTGACCGGGCATGCCGACTTCAAGTGGACGACCCCCAACAATGTCTATGCCCTGATCGCCAGCTTCGCGTCCGGCAACACGGCGGGCTTCAACGCCGCCGATGGATCGGGCTACCGGGTGGTGGCCGACGCGGTGATCCGCCTGAACGGCGTCAACCCACAGGTGGCGGCGCGCATCGCCACCGGATTCCGCAGTTGCAAGGTGCTCAACGAGGCCCGGCGGGATGCCGCGCGGATCGAACTCAACCGCATCTTGGGCGTTCCCGGCCTGTCCCGCGACGTCTTCGAAATCGTCTCGCGCATCGCCCGGGACTGAGGCCACCAACACATCTGGACAAAGCACCCCGATTTCGAATCAATGGCAGGTGATTCGGAGCGTCGTGGTGTTGCGTGTGATCGGGTTCCTCTTGTCAGCGGGATTGCGGACAAGAGCGGGGAGAAGTCGTGGGCAAGACACAGATCGGCGAACTGTTCTTCAAGGAGCGGGTAATCAGGCTGCCGTCGCCCTGGCCGGAGCGCTTCCGGCTGGCGATTACCGAGCGCAACCTCAGGCTGCTCATCACGTCGCTCATCGTCCTGTTCCTGCTGGTGCTGGGGGCAGCGCTCCTCATGCAATTGCTCGACAGCCGGACGACGCATCAGGCCGAGCAGAACCGGCTCTCGTCCATGCACGGGCAATTGGCGGCGCAGCGCATCCGGCTCGATTTCGCCCGGGCGCTGGCTGGCGGGGAGACGCCGCCCGCCATCTCGCCCGCCTATCTGCGCGGCGCCCTTGCGGCGGACGCGCTGGCGGAACAGCGCGTCTTCGCCGTCGCCGAAAGCACGGGTAGGATCATCGCCAGCCTGCCCGCCAACGCCGGCCTCGACGGCCAGTTGATCACCAGCGTGCTGTCGCCCAATTTCGTCACCGACGCGGCGATGAACGGCGAGGACATGTCGCCGCTGCTGCTGTCATCGGGCGAGGAAGCCTTCGTGGCGATGTATGATCTCGGCCAATTCCCGGGCAGT
>JANPCA010000077.1:0-2935 GCA_031430715.1 Hyphomicrobiales bacterium
GCGCTAGTTGATTCACACATTTTTGAGGATCCTCCAGGCTTGGGCGAGGCCCATGAAGTATTGCAGGCCATGCCGCATGGTGATGGGTCCTGGCTTGGTGCGGGGATATCCGTCCCATCCGCCGAGGCGGGCGATGATCCAAGCGGCCCAGGCGAGGCTGTTTGCGGTGTGCGGATTGCTTTGAAGCTTGGTGCGGCCCTGGTATTTCGTGGCGAGCACGGCAAGGACTTGGATTTGATCTTGGTTGAAGGCAAGGCTTGCCGGTTCGCGGCTTTGGCCGTCACGGGCTTGGACGAGTTGCAGGGTGATGACGGCCGCCTTGGCGGCGATGGCGGTGAGCTTGAGCAAGCGCTCGGCGGTTTCGAGACGGCTGTCCTCAAGCTGAAGGCCCTGGGTCTTGAGGATGCGGAAGAGCTGTTCGATCGTCCAGCGTTTCTTGTACCAGTTGACGATTTGCCAGGCCGGCGCGGCATCGGAGGCCTCATGGGTCGTCAACAGATACCAATGCAGAGGCTCGGCACCGGCGGGCGGGGTGCATTCGACAACCTCGATCAAGGTCAGATCGGCGGTCTTGGGCAGATCGCGTGCGGCGCTCCGGGGTCTCGTGAGCTTGACGCGGGCCACAAGCGCAGCGCCAGCGTGGCTTGGCGTTGCGGGCGGTTGGCGCGGGCCACAAGTGCGATGGTGGCGGTACCGGCAACCGGAAAGCCGGCGGCTGCTTCATAGAGGCTCTTGCCATCGGCAAGGGTGCGGTCGTGCATGGATCGCGCCAAGAGATGGAAATTTTGTTCCGCAACCCCCGCCCATTTGGCATAGATGTCGCCTTCGCGATCATCGATCACGGTGACCATCGAGGGCGGCATGGAGAACGTGCTTGGCCTGCTCGGCCGTGCCGATCCAGCGCCGCGATTCCTTCTCTTCGAGCGGCCGCTTGGCGTGCGCGATCTCGACCCGGCCCTGGCGCGTCCAGACCTCTCCGGCAACCAGCCCAAGACAGCCATCGGTCTTGGCATCGAGCGCCAGCATCGCATGCAAAAGCACGCCGCGCCCAACCCCCTTGCCGATCTCGCCCAGGCCACGCCGGCGCTCGGGCGTTGTAGTGAAATTGATCTCGCTGGTGTCTTGGATCGCCAGCACATGGCGGCCCGCCGCCGCAAGCCCGGTCTGCTCGCCCCAGCCGGCAAGCAGCGCGTCCAAAGTCACCTTCTGGTTAGCCAGAAAGCGGCCGAAACGGACGATCTGCGAGCGATGGCCATCGGCTGCCCGCCGCACGCACGAACTGGCGCGCGCAACCATACCCTCGAGAAGCGCCGCCCCCCTTTTTCCAGGCGGCGATCCCCGAACCGGCCCAATGAATACTGTTCGTTCAACATGACGGCACCTCAATCGAATCGAAGTGCCCGCAATAGAATCACACCGCCCCATCATGGCGGAACCCCCATCCCGCGGGGCGAGTCATTCCGCCGCACCAAGATGTGTGCATCAGCTAGCGCGAAAGCGGAGGAACCATTCTGCCCACGCCACAGCATGGATGGTCTGCTTTTGCAGACCATGATGTGTGGACGGCCTCCTGACGGCATCTGTGTGCCATACTGGTTAGATTGATCAACACCAGCAAAGGAGACCGCCCATGAAGGATATTAGCATGATTGGCCTGGACACGTCGAAGAGCGTCTTTGAAGTCTGCGGACTTGATGCGGCGGGACAGATTGTGAAGACGGCGCGGCTGCGGCGGCGGCAGGTTTTGGAGTGGTTTGCAAAGCTTGGCCCGTGCACGGTGGTGCTTGAAGCGTGTGGCGCGTCCTATCATTGGGCGCGCTGCCTGGTGGACATGGGCCATGCGGCGAAACTGATGCCGCCGCCGGTTTTGAAACGCTTCCGGATGGGCCGCCACAAGAACGATGCGCGCGATGCCGAGGCCCTGGCACGGGCGGGGAGCGATGCCTCGATCCGCACGGTTCCGGTGAAGAGTGCCGCCCAGCAGGCGCAAGGCCTGCATCTGAAAGTCCGCGCCTTGCTGGTGCGCCAGTGCACGCAATCCGCCAACAGCCTGAGAGGGCTTTTATCCGAGTTCGGGCTGACGGCACAGCAGGGCGCCAAGGGCCTTGAAGCGCTGATCGCCAACATCGAAAGCGGCGCTGCCGAACTGCCGCAGGCGGCCATTGAAGCCGTCGCCGTCTTGAGCGCGCACTGGCGCAGGCTGGAGGCCGAGACCGCCCGCCTGAGCGCCGAACTGGCCAGCCGCGCCCGCCAGGACGAACGCAGCGTGCGGCTGATGACCATCCCCGGCATCGGCCCTATCATCGCCAGTACGCTTCTGGCCAAGATCGAGGATGCCGCCCGCTTCGAGTGCGGCCGCGATCTCGCCGCGTGGATCGGCCTGACGCCGCGCCAGGAGTCGACCGGCGGAAAAACCAAGCTCAGATCGATCACCAAGGCAGGCGATGAAGACTTGCGCTGGCTACTGGTGCAGGGCGCGGCCAGCCTGCTGATGCGCGCCAAGCTACGCCCTGCCGCAGCCGATCCGTGGATTGCCGGCATGGTGCGAAGGAAGCCCTTCAAAGTGGCCGCCGTGGCGCTGGCCGCGCGGCTCGCCCGCGTCGCCTGGGCCATCCTCAGGCATGGCGGCGTCTACACGCCCCGCCATGCGCGGAAAGCCGCAGCCGCATGATCATGCTTCGACCCCTGACCACCACCTGACACGCTTGCAAGGAGACCCAACGCCAAGATGGCCACGACCTGGAAATATGAGACCGGAAACTCCGCTCCGTCATTGCGCCGCAAGCGCGGGACCATGATTGGAACCGGCTCGTCACGTCACATCTGGGCCCGCGATCCGAGTATCGCAAACAAAGAGGCCGTATACATGACTGCTCCACGTCCAAGCCACCAGGCGCCAAAACCCTTGCCAAGCGGAGGCCGTCCATACATGACG
>JANPCA010000078.1:0-11627 GCA_031430715.1 Hyphomicrobiales bacterium
CTTGACAATCAATGCCGCCATGGGCCGCGGCCAGCCGCCATAGAGAACGTCCACCAGGGGCGATACCAGCACGGCTTTGCGGAACCAGCCATGCTGGCGCAGCACGCGCAACAGCACATGGCCGCCCGTCGAGTGGCCCAGCGCATAGAAGGGGGCGGGACAAGTGGGCAGCACAGCACTTTCCATGAAGGCCCGGATGTCTTCATCGAACTCGGCGAAGCTGCGGAGGCTGGCGCGATAGGGATTGGGGAGCGGGCGCTGCGAGCCGCCTTGTCCGCGCAGATCGACCGAGGCCACGGCGAAACCGCGGTCCTGCAAGCCGCGCATGGTCTCGAAATAGCGTTCGGCGAAATCGCCGCGCCCGCCCAGCACCAGCACGGTGCCGCGCGGATTTTCTGGAATGGCGCGCAAGCCCCGCAGGCGGATGCCGTCACGGGTCTTGACGGTCAAGCACTCTGCACCCGCCGGAAGCGGGTTCTGGGGCGTCGGGTAGAGTGCCAGCGCAAGGGGCACTATTGCAGCTTCTTGACCTCGGTCAGTTCGCCGCTGGCGGCATCGAGCTTGATCGAAAAGGGTTTGCCATCGCGGCTGGCGTTGAAGGCATAGACCTTGCCGGCGCAGGTTTTGGGCTTCACGGCGGAAAAGCCGTAGCCGGTGATGATCGAGGTGGCCTTGCCGCAGCTCATCCCGGTGGACGCCTTGGCTGCGGGCTTGGCGGGCGGCTCTTCGATGGAGGCGGTGGCCAGTTCTGGTTCGGGTTGGGGCGCCGCGGTCACGGATTTATTCTTCTGCGGGGTTTTGGGTGGCGCGACTGGTTCAGGCTCGTAGTAGCTCTCGTCGAAGCGGCCTTCCTCTTCGCCATAGAGGGCATCGTATTCTTCATCGCTCAGGGCGTAGTCGCCGAACAGGAGGCGCAGGCCCGGCATGGCGCGCACCACTTTGGGACCGGCATAGAAATGGTCATGGGCGGGGCCACGGCGAAAGGCGCGGCGGTCGCCAGCGTCCGCCTGGACGGCGAGACAGCCAATGGCCAGGACCGCCACAAGAGCACTCGAAACAAGTCGAAGAAACATGATCACCCCCTCCAAGAATTGTCTTGGCGCGGGACGGGAAGACCATCCCGTCCCGCGCGCCTTGCTGATACCTAATTGCGGCTGCGGCCGACGATGTTACCGGTGAAGGAATTGACGGTGACCACATAGCGGTGGCCATTCTTGCGGCCATTGAAGGAATAGAACTTGCCGCCGCATTCGCGAGTGGCGACCCGGTTGTAGCCGTGGCGCTCGACGATGTTCTTGGCGCGGTTGCAGCTGATGCGGTTGTTCACGGGTGCCGCGTAGTCGTAGTAGACCAGCGGACGGCCCGGCGCGATGTAATAGTAGCGGCGCAGGCCCGCGTTCCAGCCGCAGCGGTAGCCTGGACGGTTGTGGCAGTGATGGTTCCAACCCGGGACGCCGATGCCGATGTTGATGGTGGTCTTGGCTTCAGCCGGGGCTGCCGGAATGAATGCCGCCGCGGCTGCGAACAGGCCTGCCGCAAAGAGAGATTTAAGTGCCATGATGGACTCCACACGATTGTCACGACCCCCCGGCCGCGTGTGCCTTGAATAACATGCCGGGCTGAACGAAACTCGACTGCAGCGTTCATCTCTCATTCAGCTTCGCGGCAATTCTGAGGCGCCAAGCAAGATGGGGCGCCCTTGCGGACGCCCCTGTTGCTTGTCTTCTTTGACGCGCCGCTCAGAAAATCTTGCTGACGTTGGTGATGTGGCCGTTGCCGTTGACCTTCACCAGGAATTTGTGGCCTTTTTTCCAGGCGGTGTATTTGTAACCCGGCAGGCTGCAATCGACGGTGTTGACATTGTGAAAGCCGGAATGGTCGACGATGGCGCGGCCCTTCTTGCAGCTGATGTGATTGGGTTGGTTGTAATAGACCGGGTAGTAGCCGGGATAGAAGCCGCCAGCGCCGAAACTGATGCTGATATCGAAATTGGTCTTGGCTTCGGCCTGGGAGGCGGGAAGTGCCAGGCCCAAGGTCGTGGCGATGGCGGCGGCGGCGATGAGGGACTTGGCGATCATGGTAGGCTCCTTCGGGTTTCTGTTTCGATGACCCACTTGGTCACCGTTGCGGCGGAAACTAGCAGCGGCTTCTTGAACCCGGTCCGAAGTCCCCGTTCACTTGGAATTCAAGCTTGTGTCGGCTTTGCGGCGTCTTGAAAAATGACCGGGCCTTCCTATTTCAGTGCCGTGGACGCCAATCGGGTCCACGGCCTGCAAAGCGCCCGGCCACACGGCGGGCGGTAACCAGCGACACATTGCTCAAGGAGAATGTCATCATGTTCGATCTCACCCCCCTCTACCGCTCCACCGTCGGCTTCGACCGCCTGGCGCGCATGCTGGACGAGGCCTCGGCCTTCGAGGCGCCGACCTATCCGCCCTATAATATCGAGCGCCTCAGCGAGGACGAATACCGCATCACCATGGCGGTGGCGGGCTTTGGCCCGGCCGACATCGCCATCGAAGTGAAGGGCAACAGCCTGAATGTCACCGGCAAGAAGTCCGAGAAGCCGGAGGCGAAGACCGAGATCCTGCACCAGGGCATCGCGGCGCGCGTCTTCGAACGCCGCTTCCAGTTGGCTGACCACGTCGAAGTGAAGGGTGCCGGCATGGAGAACGGCCTTCTCCACATCTCGCTGAAGCGCGAGATTCCGGAAGCCATGAAACCGCGGACCATTCCGGTCAACGGTGCCGTAGGCCAGCAGGTTCTCGAGGCCCGCAAGGCGGCTTGAGGCATTCACTTCCAGGTCCGAACCAATCCAAGTTCCGTCATTCCTGCGAAAGCAGGAATCCCGCTTTGATTGAGTTAGCGTAAGCGGGACCCCAGCTTTCGCTGGGGTGACGGGAGGTTGAGAATTGGGGAGCGCCGCCGCAGGGCGGCGCTTTGTTGTTATGGCGCCTCGCCCTTCAGCACAGTGATCAATTTCTCCGGATCGATGCGCCCACCGCAGATGATGAGGGCGATTTTGGTGCTGCGAAACGTCTCTGGTTCTCGCGCCGCGGCGTTGATGAGCCCGGCAATCGCAACACCGGCCGCACCCTCGATCAATTGGTTCTCATGTCCGATATAAGCGCGCATGGCCGATGCGATTTCGTCCTCGCTGACCAGCGGCCAGTCATCGACCAGCGCCCGGCATAATGGAATGGTGATGGCGCCGGGCTGCACGGTACCGGCGGTGCCGTCCGAGAGCGTGATGCTCGCTTCAAAGTGTGGGACGGCGTGGCCCGCCGCCGCCGAAAGCCGCATGGAATGATCGTTGAGCGGCGACACGCCCCAGACCCTGAGCTTGGGATTTCCCGCTTTCAGATATCCGGCAATGCCCGACGTCAGGCCGCCGCCGCCGACCGAGACGAAGAGATGATCGACGGCGCCCGTTTGCCGTTCGATCTCAGCGCCGATGGTGCCTTGTCCGGCAATCACGTCCGGATCGTCATAGGGCGAGACATAAGTTAAGCGGGAAGACTTTGCATAATCCAGTGCTGCTACTTCGCACTCGCCCGAATCCTCGCTGTGAAAGCGGACCTCGACGCCATAGGCGCGGATGGCCTCCACCTTGACGCGCGGCGCGTTGGTTGGAACATAGACGATGCCGCGGCCGCCCAACCTCGACAGCATGGCGGCGACAGCGGCGCCATGGTTTCCGGACGAGGCCGTCACCACGCCACGCTGGCGCTCGGCCGCCGATAGCAGGCTCAAACTGCTGGCGGCACCACGCGCCTTGAAGGAGCCGGTGATCTGGACGTTTTCAAGCTTGCACAGCACCTCGGCGTTGACGAGGCGCGACAGATAGTCGGAGCGCCTGAGCGGCGTTTCGAGGACGAGCGGGGCGATGCGCTTGTGGGCTGCCGTCACGGCTTGGCGGATGTCATCGGGCTTCATGGTTTGTCCCCACTCTCGCGGCGGGCCAGGGCTACGAACGCGTCGACGCTTTCTGCTGCCATCGTACAGGACGTCACCATGCGCACCGCCACGTCGCCCGGCTGCAAGGCCGCCTGGACGTCGGAAGGGTAGCGTTGGAAGAATACGGCACCGGCCGCTTTAAGCCGGTCATGAAGGTCTTGCGGCATGGTGGCAAAGACGATGTTGGCCTCAACGGGGGCGGGGATGCGGACACCATGCACGCGGCCAAGACCGGCGGAAGCCGCTGCGCCAGGCCATTGGCGTGGCGGGCGTTGCCGAGCCACAGACCGTTGTCCAAATAGGCTAGCATCTGGGCGCCGAGAAAGCGGCTCTTGGAGATCAGTTGGCCTGAGCGCACTTGGCGGTAGGCGAAGTCCTCGGCCAGCGCGAGGTCGAATATCACGACGGCGTCGAGCATCATGGCGCCGTTCTTGGTAGCGCCGAAGGACAGGACATCGACGCCGGCTTTCCAGGCGAGGTCCGCCGGGCTGCAACCGAGGCTGGCCACGGCATTGGCGAAGCGGGCGCCATCCATATGCAGCTTGAGGCCGCGCGGTCTTATCAAATCCGAGATCGCCTTCACTTCGGTGGGGGAATAGATGGTACCAAGTTCGGTGGCATTGGTCAGCGAAACGCCCCTGGGCTTCGGGTCGCGTTCACCGCGGATGAAGCCTTTGAGGCAATTCTCGATCAAATCCGGGGTGATCTTGGCGCTCCTGCCTTCGAGGCCGATGATCTTGGCGCCGCCGGTGAAATGCTCCGGTGCATTGCATTCGTCGCTGGCGATATGCGATTCGGCATGGCAGAAGACGGCACCGTGGCTTGGTGTGATGGCGGCAAGTGCCAAGCCGTTGGCAGCGGTGCCGCTCGCCACCATGAAGAGCCGCAACTCGCAGCCGAAAATATCCGCCAACCGTTCCTCGGACCGCTTCGTCAGCGCGTCGCCGCCATAGGATGGGGCTGCTGCCCCATTGGCATCGGCCATGGCGGCGAGAATATCGGGGTGGACGCCATAGGCGTTGTCAGACGCAAAATTCATGGGGGCATTCCAGTTGATGACCCCTCATAGACCGGATTGGCGGCGGAGCGGAAGAGTTAGACGCTTTCCCCTGAACAGAGCTGCGATGATCGGCCAACGGTTTGTTCTTTTCTTTCCCCACCCTGCCACACTGATTGCATATGGGATACTTCCCCTCTCCACCGCGCCAGCGGGGGAGAGGGCAGGGTGAGGGGGCGGCGGCGCTGGGCTCAGTTCTCAACGATTTCGCGCGCTGAACAACCCCCTCACCCTGCCCTCTCCCCCACATTCGTGGGTGAGAGGGGGCAAATGCGATCGTCCAGTCCAACCTCCGGGTGGAGAAGGAAACCATTTCACCGGGAACAGCGAGACATTGCGTTGGCCGATCAGCGCGGTTTTGCTTAGTTCAGCCGGTTGCCGTCTTCGCCGAAGCGGTGGGTCAGTTTGGCGAGCGGGGTCACATAGACCTTGTCGCCATTCTTGAAGCCGGTCTTGCCGGGTTCGCGGACGGTGAGGAGCCCTTGCGGTGTTGCCACATAGAGGAAGCTGTCGCTGCCCAGCACTTCCGTGTATTCGAGCGTGCCGCCGATGTCGCCGGCCTTGTCGGAGACGTCGAAATGCTCGGGCCTGACCCCTAAGGTCTTGGCCTTGTATTTCTCGGCGGGCGCGCCGGTGATGAAGTTCATTTTGGGACTGCCGATGAAGCCCGCCACGAAGATGTTGCCGGGACGGTCGTAGAGTTCCATCGGCGTTCCGACCTGCTCGACTTTTCCCGCCTGCAGCACGACGATGCGGTCGGCCAAGGTCATGGCCTCGACCTGGTCGTGGGTCACGTAGATCATGGTGGTGTTGGGCATGGAGCGCTTGAGCTTGGCGATTTCCATGCGGGTCTGGACGCGCAAGGCGGCATCGAGATTGGACAGGGGCTCGTCGAAGAGGAACACCTTGGCGCCGCGCACGATGGCCCGGCCGATGGCGACGCGTTGGCGCTGGCCGCCCGACAGCGCCTTGGGCAGGCGTGCCAAATAGGGCGTCAGCTGAAGCAGGTCGGCGACCTTCTCCACCCGCTTCTTGATTTCGTCGCGCGGCAGGCCTTGATTTTCCAATGCGAAGCCGACGTTCTCGAAGACGCTCATGTGCGGATAGAGCGCATAGGACTGGAACACCATGGCGATGCCGCGCTTGGACGGCGGCACCTCGTTCACCACCGCGTGGTCGATCTCGAGGGTTCCGGACGTGATGCTCTCCAACCCGCAGATGGCGCGCAGCAGGGTGGACTTGCCGCAGCCCGAGGGGCCGACGAAGACCATGAACTCACCCGACTTGATGTCGAGACTGACGTCCTTCAGGATGTGGACGGCGCCATAGGCCTTGTTGAGTTTGGTCAGCTTGATATCGGCCATCGCCTGTTCCCCCGCCGTTTAAGTTAGTGTCAAGTAAATCGCGCCGCCGCTACCCAGGCTAACGCTTGCGCCCGATAGAGCGGCATTGAGTTCGGATGCCGCCAGCGGCACTGCCGTCATGCCGGGCGGCAGCGGGTATTCGGCATCGCCCGTCCCGAAATTGAAAACGCAGACCAAGCGCTCGGCGGCACTCGTCCGCGTGAAGGCCAGCACCTCGCCGGCAGCCGCCAGAATCTCGATATCGCCGATGCGCAAGGCTTCGTGGGTGCGGCGCAACGCCAGAAAGCGCCGGTAGTCGGCGAAAAGGGAGACAGGATCGGCCACCTGCTGCTTGGCGGCCAGTTGGATATGTTCAGGGTTGACCGGCAGCCAGGTCTGGTTGGCGCCCGAAAAGCCACCGTTGGGTGCGTCGCGGTCCCAAGCCATGGGTGTACGGCAGCCGTCGCGGCCCTTGAACTCCGGCCAGAAGACCTTGCCATAGGGATCCTGCACCAGATCGAAGGGAACCTCGCTTTCGGGAAAGCCCAGTTCCTCGCCCTGGTAGAGGCAGATCGAACCGCGCAGCGCGCACAGGAGTGCTATCGAGAAACGGCCCAGCCTGTCACGGTCCGGCATGAAGGAGGCCCAGCGCGAGACATGGCGCTCGACATCGTGGTTGGTGAAGGCCCAGCAGCCCCAGCTGTCGCCGGCGATGCGCTCGAAATCGAGGATGGTCTTCTCGAAATGGGCCTTGCCGAAAGCCCGGCTCAGGAAGTCGAAAGAGTAGCACATGTGCAGCCGCTTGGTGCCTTCGGTATAGGCCGCCATGGTCTGCAGCGAGCGGGTGCCGTCGCCGACCTCGCCCACCGAGGTGATGGCATCGTACTGGTCGAGAAGGCTACGGAAGCGTTCGAGGAAGAGCAGGTTCTCGGGCTGGGTCTTGTCGTAGAGGTGGTCCTGCCAGGCGTAAGGATTGGCCAGCGGGATTTCGAGGAAGTCGCGGCTCGCGTTGGGCGGATTTTCGCGCAACTGCTTATCATGAACGTAAAAATTCACGGTGTCGAGGCGGAAGCCGTCGACGCCCAAGTCGAGCCAGAAGCGGGTGACGTCCAGCAGCTCGTCCTGGACGGCGGGGCAGTGGAAATTGAGGTCCGGCTGCTGCTTCAGGAAGTTGTGGAAGAAATATTGCTTGCGGCGTGCTTCCCATTCCCAGCCGCAGCCGCCGAAGAGCGAGAGCCAGTTGTTGGGTGGCGTGCCGTCGGGCTTGGGGTCGGCCCAGACGTAATAATCCGCGTAGGGATTATCACGCGAGACGCGGCTTTGCCGGAACCAGGCATGCTCGCCGGAGGTGTGGGACAGCACCACGTCGATGATGACCTTGAGGCCCAGTTCATGGGCACGGGCCACCAGGGACTTGAAGTCGGCAAGCGTGCCGAACATCGGGTCGACATCGCGGTAGTCCGAGACGTCGTAGCCGAAGTCGAGCATCGGCGAGGTGAAGAAGGGCGAGATCCACACCGCTTCGGCGCCCAGTTCCGCCACATGGGCGAGACGGCGGGTGATGCCCTTCAGGTCGCCGATGCCGTTGGCATCGCTGTCCTGGAAGGAGCGTGGGTAGATCTGGTAGACCACCGCGCCCCGCCACCAGGGGGCCTGATCGCCAAGTGCCATGTCAGCCGCCCTTAACCGAGCCCGCCAGCAGGCCGCGGACAAAGTAGCGTTGCAGGGAAAAGAACACGGCGAGCGGCACGATGATGGTGATGAAGGCGGAAGCGGTCAGGATTTCCCAGTTGCCGCCGCGCGAGCCTAGGAGCCCGTTGAGGCGGCCGGTCAGCACCAGTTGATCCTCGCCCGACCCTAAGAACACGATGGCGACGAGCAGGTCGTTCCACACCCAGAGGAACTGGAAGATGGCAAACGAGGCCAGCGCCGGGAAGGACAGGGGCAGGATGATGCGGCGGAAAATCTTGAAGTCATTGGCGCCGTCGACCTGGGCCGATTCAATCAAGTCCTTGGGCAAGCCGGCGATATAACTGCGCAGCAGATAAATAGCGAAGGGCAGGCCGAAGCCGGTGTGGGCCAGCCAGATGCCGAGATAGGTTTTCGACAGGAAGCCGGTGGCGTTGTAGAGTTTCAAGAGCGGAATCAGCGACATCTGCAGCGGCACGACGAGCAAGCCAACGATGACGGCGATGATGAAGCCGCGGCCAGGCAGTTTCATCCAGGCCAGCGCATAGGCCGCGAAGGCGGCGATGAGGATCGGAATGATGGTGGCCGGGATGGTGACGGTGAGCGAATTGACGAAGGAGCGCCCGATGCCTTGGCTGAACAGGACCGCGTCGTAATTCTCGAAGGTGAAGCGCGGCGGTACGGCGGTGACGAAGAAGACGCGCTGGCCGCGCTCGCTGTCAAACGCGGTCGGCGAGGTATAGACATAGCCGCCATCGGGATTGACGATGAGGGTCTTGCCGTCTTCAAGCGTGGCGGTGGTGCCGGCGGCAAACTCGTCGGGCCTGGCGACACGGATGCCGAAGGCCTGGACCTTGCCGGTTGACTCGGCACCTTCGAAGAGATTGCCGGAGACTTCGAATTTGCCGTCCTTCTCAACCTGATCGGCGCTGCCCTTCATGCGCCCCTGGGCGCTCTGCTCGGAGGTGGTGAGTGCTGTCCACCAGCCGGAGACGGCGATCTGGTTCTTGTCGCGTAGCGAACTGACCAGCAACCCCAGGGTCGGTAGCGTCCACAGGGCGACGATGACGAACACCGCGAGATGGAGGGCGAAGCGCGATGGTTCGAGCTTGATGCGGTCGAACATGTCAGTGCCCTCCCTTTTGTTCGGCGTTGGCCTGGCGGATGTTCCACACCATGATCGGGAGCACGGCCAGCATGATGACGATGGCGATCGCCGCACCGCGGCCGAAGTCGCCGCCGCCCCGGAACATCCAGTCGAACATCAGATTGGCGAGGACTTGCGTATCCCATTGGCCGTTGGTCATGGTCAGCACGATGTCGAAGACTTTCAAAACCAGGACGGTGATGGTCGTCCACACCACGATGATGGTCGACATGATCTGCGGCACCATGATGCGCCAGAAAATCTTGAAAGGCCCGGCACCGTCGATCTCGGCGGCCTCGAGCGTATCTTCCGGAACGCCGCGCAAGGCGGCGCCGAGGATGACGGTGGCGAAGCCGGTCTGAATCCAAATGAGGATCACCATTAGGAAGAAATTGTTCCAGAACGGTGTCGATATCCACACCTGCGGGCTGATGCCGAAGAGCTCGACGAAGGCATTGAGGATGCCGATCTGCTGCTGGCCTTCGCCACGGTAGTCATAGACGAATTTCCAGATGACGCTGGCGCCGACGAAGGAGATGGCGAGCGGCAGGAAGATCAGGCTACGAGCCAGATTGCTCCACCAGATGCGGTCGGTGAGGACGGCGATCACCAGCCCGAGAAAGGTACAGGCGGCGGGCACCACGAGCAGCCACAGGAAATTGTTGAAGATCGACTGGCGGAACTGCGAGTCCTTCAGCGCCCACTCGTAATTGGCGGTACCGACGAATTCATTGCCGGCCTTGTCGTGGAACGAGAGCCAGATGGTCTGGATCACCGGGTAGATCAGATAGACGGTGAGGAGGATCAGGGCTGGTCCCAGGAACAGCCAGGGCCTGATCGAGGAGGCGAGCTTGATGTTGCGCACGGCTGCCATGTCATTGCTGGCGCTGGCGGGCAGCGCCATATCGAGCAACATGTTGGAAAGATAGAAATAGCCGAGACAGCCCCCGACGCCGACAATCACCGTGATGATCGCGTATACCATCTGTAGCAGCATAATGAAGTCCTCCCGGTTGGCGATTATGCATCGGGGGTGGCGGCGCGGCAAGGCCGCGCCACCGGGGCCCCCCCCGATGCAATTTGGAGGCGGTCTATTTAGTTACTTGATTTCGTCCCAGGCCTTCTGGATCGCCGCGCCGGTATCTTGAGCCGACTTGCCGCCGACATAATCGACCATGCCGGTCCAGAAGGCGCCAGCGCCGATCTTGCCGGGCATCAGGTCGGAACCGTCAAAGCGGAAGGTGGTGGCCGAGGTCAGCACGGCGCCCATCTTCTTGGCCGTGTCATTGGCATAGGCGTCGTTGTTGACGGTCTTCAAGGGCGTCAGGAAGCCCGACTGGGCCATCCACAATTCATGGGTGAGCGGCAGCTTGAGGAAATCGATGAAGGCGCGGGCCGCTTTCGAATCCTTGGTGATGGTGACCAGCGTACCGGCGCCCAGCACCGGATTGCCGAGTTCGGGTTTCGCGGCATAGGGTGGGAAGTAGAAGAAGTCGGCGTCGCTTCCGAGTTTGGTTCCTTCCGGGAAGAAGGAGGGAATGAACGAAGCCTGGCGGTGCATGTAGCACTTGGGCGGCGTGGCGAAAAGGCCCTTGGGGCTGTCGCGGAAGTCGACCGAGGCGACACCGGCCGCACCACCATCGACCCACGGGTCGTTCTTGGCGAAAGAACCGAAGGCCTCGATGGCGCCGACCACTGCCGGGTCGTCGAACTTCATTTCGTTGGTCACCCACTTGTCGTAGGCTTCTGGGGGCTGGGTGCGGAGCATCATGTCCTCGACCCAGTCGGTGGCGGGCCAGCCGGTGGCGCCGCCCGAGCCTAAGCCGATGCACCAGGGCTTGCCGCCGTCGGCGACGATCTTGTCGGAGAGCTTCATCAGCTCTTCCATGGTCTTGGGAATTTCATAGCCGGCATCGGCGAAGTTCTCGGGCGAATACCAGACCAGGCTCTTCACGTCGGCCTTGAAGGGGAAGGCGAAGAATTTGGAAGCGCCATCCTTGTCCTTGTAGGTGCCGAGCCCCACCCAGCTTTCGCCGGCACCATAATTCTCCTTGATGAAGGCGGCATCGGCGTCGGCGAGCGGCACCAGGCGGCCCTTGGCGGCGAGATCGGCGAGAAGGCCCGGCTGCGGCAGCACCGCGATATTGGGCGGGCTGCCGGCCTGGGTGTCGATGACGATCTGCTGCTCGTAGTTTTCGGATGAGGAATACTTCACCTCAGCACCGGTGGCTTCGCTGAAATAGGCCAGGATCGAGGTCACCAGGGTTTCGTCATCGCCGCGCCAGGGTCCGAAAATGGAGAGGGTCTCGCCCTTCAGGTCGACCTTCTTGAGGGTGTCGAAATCGGCCCAGTGGAAGCGGGCATCCTCGCCCGGCTAGAATTTGAGTTCGGCGAAGGCCGGGCTGGCGAGGGCCAGGGCGCCGGCGGCGACGCT
>JANPCA010000079.1:0-5457 GCA_031430715.1 Hyphomicrobiales bacterium
GAACCCGCGACCTTCGGCGTGACAGGCCCAGTGGTCAGCCAATGAATTCAATGAGGCCGTCGAAATCTAAGGCCCTGTCGGTCGCACTTTACCCGCGGCAGTCTGAAAGCTTCAATCGCATTGCCATACCACGCCCGGCGCAACCACCCATTACGCCAAGCCCGGCCAGTACAGATAGCAAGAGAGCAAATGGCGGCGGAACAGGTACCTGTGTGACCGTCAGATGCGAGATGCTGAGTTGTCCGGAAGTATTGATGTTGTTGCCTTGATCGCAGGTTGTTAGGATCCAACGGCACCCGTGGATCGAGAATTCGCCGGACTGAAAGAAATCAGAAGTCAGTGCCATAGAAAATGCCGTCTCGATCGATGCCGGGAATAGAGCGTTCATGACGGTCGAACCGACATGCGTCTGCAGGTATCCTTGAGCAAAGATACTATCAACGTTGTCGGCAAAGGCGGCTGCGGCGAAATACTCACCAAGTGTGCCCGTCGAGCGCGCCAGGGTCATCGAAAAGTAGCGATCGCCCAAGGTGAAACTCTGGTCGTTGATCGTCAAAATTACCGAAACGATCGGGTCGAAGGGACCAGCATCGTCCTTGATAATGTCCACGGTCGGCGACGTGTCACGGACCGCGCCTGGGGTCTCCGTATCGTAGACGTAGCTCAGTCTGAACGACATGCCGCCCAGATCCTGTCCTGCGCTCCCGAAGGTTCCGCCACCGACATCGACCCCTGACAGCACCGTGCCGCTGAAAGTCGCCTGCATAACAGCACTCTGCGACGGTGAACTCGCAGCCATCAGACTAAGAAATGCTGCTACCCCTATAATGGTGCTCTTTGCAGTCATGGTGGCAATCCCCGGTTGACCCAGCAGAAGAAAGAGCCAATAGAGGAATTGATCTGAAGTCAATAGACAAGTTCCTTTGGCGGTTGCCTGCCCTGCCCCAGTGCCCCGGCCGATTTGCCAAACCGCACGGCAACGATCCGCCTGGTGGACGAGGCCAGAAAACGCGACCGCCGCGCCCTGCGCGAGAACGAAACATGACAGTTTGTCTGATATCGCCGGCTAAGCTAGTCTGAAAACTGAACCGCAGTGTGGGCCAAGTGCTTAAAAACACTGGCGCGAGTGACGGGGCTCGAACCCGCGACCTTCGGCGTGACAGGCCGACGCTCTAACCAACTGAGCTACACCCGCAATTCAGTGAGGGCCTGATAACGAAGCCCCCTCCCCCTGTCAAGCGCGCATCAGCGCCTCTTGCCCGTCACCTCGATTTCAATCTTCATGCGCGGGTCGGCAAGTCCGGCGACGATCATGGTGGCGGCGGGGCGGATATTGCCGAAATATTGGCGCATCACCGGCCAGCAGGCTTCGAAGTCGGCGGCATCGGGCAAGATGTAAGTGGCGCGCACCACGTCGCTTAAGCTGAAGCCCGCCTTTTCCATGGCGGACTGGATGTTCCTGAACGTCTGCGCGGCTTGCTCCGCGACATCTTCCGAAATGACCATGGCGGCGTAATCGAAGCCGGTGGTTCCGGCCACCCAGATCCAGTCACCGTCGGCGATGGCGCGGGAATAACCCATCTGGTCTTCGAATTTCGATCCGGAAGAGATTCGGGTGCGGGTCATGGGTTGTCCGTGGGGTCAAGGCGGGCTTCGGGGAAGTTGATCTTGAGCCATTGGCGGTCGCTTGCGAAGACCTCACGGTGCCGTGCCGCTTCGGTGGCGGGGAGCAGCGGCTGATGGGCGGCGCGCAAGGCCACGGTTAGCGCCTCGTGGGCCTTGTCGAGGCTCAGCCACGGCGGCGCCCCGCCCTCGGCCGCCAGCAGCTTTTGCGCCGCGGCGAGCCGCTCGCTGAAACGCAGGCGGTCCGGCACGCGCACGCTATGCTTGACGATCGCGGCGCTGAGCTTCGCCATGGTTTCCGGGTTGCGGTCTTTCGGGTGATGCCACAGGCGGTTCGCCTGGCGCATCATTTCGGGGCAGCCCTCGAAGACCAGAAATCCGCCGCGCCTGGCCACTTTCTGGCGCAATTCGCAGAACAGCGGATTCTGCGCGGCGTTGACGCGCGGCAGTGGCGTGGGCATGCCACGTCCGATGCCCAGGGACTGGTCAAGCTGCGCCAAGAACGCTTGTCCGCCATCCGCGGCAATCGCCTCGAGGCTGGTGACGATGGGGCGGGCCGGCGCCAAAGCCACCGCAAAAACTGTCACAAGTGCCGCAAAGGGCGTGGGCTCGGCCACCAGCCCCTTGCTGAAATCGGCGAAGCTTGCCGTCTCGCAGCGGAACTGGGCGACGCGGTAGAGCGACGACATCCAGGCCACGTGCTCGCGCAGAATGATGACGGGGACGATCTCGTGATCGGCACTCAGCAGCTTCAACACACGGCCAAGCTTTTCCGCGGCGGCGAAGGCCGGAACACCCCGCCGGGGCATGGCGCCCAGCAGGTTCTCGTCACTCAGGAAACCGCGGCTGAACTGCTTGCCACGCTCGCGCAGGTCCTCGGCAATGATCCCGGCCACGGCGGCGGCGTCCGCCTGGGCGAAGGTCTGGCCGGCGAGCAGATTGAAAATCGAGCCTTCCTGAGCCGTGGCCGCAAAGCAGCCGGCGTGCTCGAGACGGGGCGTTTCCCGGGCGAGCCAGGCCTGCAGCGAGGTCGAACCGGCCCGATGCAGCCCCATGTGGACAAGAAGCCTCATGTCAGTGTCACAGCACGCCGCTCCCGCCCGGTAACCCTAACAATTCACTAACGTAATGGAATGCATTCGCAATAATCCGTGTACGGTGCAAAAAATTGACCTGCGGCAATCATTCCTGGAGGCACAAGGCCCCTTAAGGCGGAAAGGCACCACCATGCTCGATATCGTCAAGTTGAGTGAAGACCTCAGATCGAAACTGCAGCAGGAGACCGATATCTTGATGTCGGACCGGCTGATGACCCGCGAGGTTCTGGAAAACCGGGCGCGCGAGCTTGAAAACAAATGCAACGAGGAGCTGCGCCGCGCCGACGAATGGGCGACGCAGCAGAAGGCGCTGATCAGCGAAATCTTCTCGGCCCTGCTCTCCGAGATCGAGGCCGACCGGCGGCGCAACGAGGTCAATCTCGCCCATATGCGGGGCGAGGCGGCGCCGCCCGCGGCCATAGCACCCGCCGCCGCCCGCCAGGCCCGCCTCCTCAAGGCGGCGGAATAACACAAAAACGTAAGATGGCCCGTTACCGGTGCCATGCTAGGCAGGTCTCCACCCCATAACCGGAGGACCCGCCCCCGATGTTCGTATCCTTCTTTCCGTCCCCCAAGGCATTCTTCTGGTCGGCAGCGGTTTGGACGCTTTTCGCCGTCCTGTTCTGGTTTTTCGTGGCGCGCGACGCCGGATATCTGATCGGGCTGGAAAACCCGGCCGCCGATGCCCCGCCGGTCATCGGCGTGTCACGCTTCTGGTCGAAGCCGTTCATCTGGTTTTACGTCTACTATGCCGCCCTGGTGGCGGTCTTCGCAAGCTTTTGGCGGGTCTTCGCACCACATCCCTGGTACAACTGGGCGGTACTTGGTTCGTCACTGATCATTTTCGTCGTCTATTTCAACGTGCAAGTCAGCGTTGGAATAAATGCCTGGTACGGACCATTCTACGATCTCATCCAGGCGGCGCTGTCAAAGTCCCGCCCGGTGACAATGGCCGAGTTCTACGGCGAGCTCCTGACGTTTGCCGGACTGGCCTTCGTGGCCGTCGTGGTGATCACGCTCAACCGTTTCTTCGTCAGCCATTACGTGTTCCGCTGGCGAACCGCCATGAACAATTACTATACGGGGTATTGGCAAAGCCTGCGCAACATCGAAGGCGCCTCGCAACGCGTCCAGGAGGACACGCAGAAATTCGCGCAACTGACCGAGGAACTGGGCGTCGATCTCATCGATTCCGTCATGACGCTGATTGCCTTTCTGCCGGTTCTGCTGGTGCTCTCGGTCAATGTCACCGAGTTGCCATTGATCGGGGTCATCCCCTATCCGCTCGTCGTTGTGGCCATTGTCTGGTCCATCGCCGGAACGGCCTTCCTCGCCATGATCGGCATCCGGCTGCCGGGGCTTGAGTTCAAGAAGCAGCGTGTCGAGGCGGCCTTCCGCAAGGAATTGGTCTATGGCGAGGACGACAACGGCCGGGCCCAGCCGCCAACACTCAGCGAGCTTTTCGATGCGGTCCGGAAGACCTATTTCCGGCTCTACTTCAACTACATGTATTTCAATATCGGGCGCATCTGCTACTTGCAGACCGACAATATCTTTCCCTACATCATCCTCGCCCCCACCATCGTCGCCGGCAAGATCACGCTTGGCCCGATGAACCAGATCCTCAACGCCTTCAGCCAGGTACGCGATTCCTTCCAGTATCTCGTCAAGTCCTGGGTGAAGATCATCGAGATGCTCTCCGTCCACAAACGCCTGCGCGCCTTCGAGGCAACCCTGCATGGCGGGCCGCTGCCGGGGCTCGATCAGGAGTTCATGGAGAAGAAGGCGGTGGTTTGAACTCAAACAAAGACGGCCAGTCTGCGATGCAGGCTGGCCGCCAGGTTCTGGTCTTGGCGTGATGGACTTAGGCGCTGGCAGCGCCGCGCTTCTTGCGCCACCCGGCGAAACCGAAGGCGCCGAGTGCGGTGAGCAGCAGCGGGAATGCGGCGGGCACTGGCACCGGGCTAAGATCCCTGACCAAGAGCGTCTCGTAAAAGGGGCCATACAAAGTTCCGTTGGGAACCGGAAGGCTGGTCACCAATCCCGCTGCAAAGTCGCCCGCATCGCAATGCGAGTAAACGAGATCGAAATATTCCGAGGCGCACTTGTAGCCGCTGGGCTGCAAGAAGTCTTCAAACAGGGCCAGCACCGGATGCAGGAGGAATTCGGCCGCGGTCGCAAACCGCCATCCGAGCGGTCCCTGAAAAGTCAAATCGATGGGCGTGGTGCAACCCCCTGCCACATCCCCACCCAGTGCAACCGCGCACGGCGATGCCCAGACCCATTCCAGGCCGGAGAAATCCACGATGAGATCATCCGGCACGGGTGCCAAGGTAATCGCCTTGGATTCCGAGGCGCCTCCCAGGACGCTGAGCGCCAGCAGACTTGCCGCGACAAATGTATGTTTGAGTTTCATGAGGTGTCACCTTCCCTTGATACAAGATTTGGTTCGGCAACTCGCCGCTATCGAGTTGTGTCCTTACTCTTGCGCTGACCCCTCGCGCGCTCCCCAAAGTACGATTTACATTAAATTAAGTCAAGCACCAGGATTTGGCCCTGGTTTGGCCATGGTTTGGTTTGCCAATTCCTTGACCACCCGCGGCCTTGACCGCTTGACCCGCGCCATATCCAACGCCGCACCGGCCGTCCGCCCGAAGGCCAAACGCATCACCCGGCCGCACTTTTCATGGTATTGACGCGGACATCGAAATGGTGGGCGATGAGAGACTCGAACTCC
>JANPCA010000080.1:0-16704 GCA_031430715.1 Hyphomicrobiales bacterium
TGTATGACGCTTTTGCCGGCGATGTCGATGGCCGCCAGCTCGGCGGCGCGGGCATATACTACAGGCGCGCGCTTGTAGGAAATGCCGAATTTGTCCTCAGCCTTGCCGGTCGAAATCTTGTGGTGAGTGCGGGCATCGACATCCGGGTTGACGCGGATCGACACGGTGGCGCGCTGGCCGGTGCGCTTGGCCACTTCCGAGAGCAACTCAAGTTCGGGTTCGGATTCGACATTGAAGCAGGCGATGCCTTCGCGAAGCGCCAGCGCCATCTCGCGCGACGTCTTGCCCACGCCGGAAAAGACGATCTTTCGGGCCGGAACGCCCGCGGCAAGCGCCCGGCGCAGTTCGCCTTCCGAAACAACGTCCATGCCGGCGCCCAGGTCCGCCATGGTTTTGATGACGGCCTGGTTGGAATTTGCCTTCATGGCATAGCAGATCAGATGGTCGGTGCCGGCAAAAGCGTCATACATCACCTTGTAGTGACGCTCCAGCGTGGCCGTCGAATAGCAATAGAAGGGCGTGCCGATTTCGTCGGCCAGGCTCTTGAGGTTCACGTCCTCGGCATGGAGGACGCCGCCACGATAGGCAAAATGATGCATGAGCTATGGCGCCTCATGGAAGGAGGGCGGGGCTTCGGGGTCGCCCTTGATGCCGCAGGCGGCAAGCGCGAGTGAGAGGGCAGCTAACATAAGCAACGCTTTCATCGTATCAACCTTTCAATGCTTTCAGCCAGCGCTTTGCTTCGCGCTTCACGTTCCTGGGCGCCGTGCCGCCAAAACTGACACGCGAGGCGACGGAATTCTCGACGGTCAGCACCTTGTAGACATCCTTGGTGATGCGCGGCTCCACCGATTGCATGAGATTCAGCGGCAATTCCGGCAGGTCGCAGCCTTCCGTCTCGGCCAATGCCACCAGGCTTCCCGACACATGATGCGCCTCACGGAACGGCATCCTCAGTTCCCGGACGAGCCAGTCGGCGAGATCGGTGGCGGTCGAGAATCCGCAAGCCGCGGCTTTACGCATTTCCGGCTCGTTCGGCACCATGTCCTGCACCATGCCGGTCATGGCGGCGATGGCCAGCGAGAGATTGTCGAAGGCATCGAAGGCTGGTTCCTTGTCTTCCTGCATATCCTTGGAATAGGTGAGCGGCAGGCCCTTCATGACGGTGAGCAATGCCATCAGGGCGCCGATGATGCGGCCGGGCTTGGCGCGCACCAGTTCTGCGGCGTCGGGATTGCGCTTCTGCGGCATGATCGAGGAGCCGGTGGTGAAGCGGTCCGAGAGTTTCACGAAGCGGAACTGGGCGGTGGACCAGATGACGATTTCCTCGGCCAGCCGCGACAGGTGAATGGCGCAGATGGCCGCCGCCGACAGCGTCTCAAGAACGAAGTCGCGGTCGGCCACCGTGTCGAGCGAATTGCGCGTCGGGCGGTCGAAGCCCAAGGCTTTGGCCGTGGCATGGCGGTCGATGGGGAATGATGTTCCGGCGAGTGCCGCCGCACCCAGAGGATTCTCGTTCATGCGCTTTCGGGCATCGGCCAGGCGCGAGCGGTCGCGGCCCAGCATCTCGACATAGGCCAGACAGTGATGGCCAAAAGTCACCGGCTGGGCCACCTGCAGGTGTGTAAAGCCCGGCATGATCGTGGACGCATGGGCCTCGGCCTTCTCCACCAGCGCCATCTGCAGTGCCTTCAATTGCGCATCGAAATGATCAAGCGTGTCGCGCACGTAGAGGCGGAAATCCAGCGCCACCTGGTCATTGCGCGAGCGCGCCGTGTGCAGCCGCCCGGCGGCGGGGCCGATCAAATCCTTCAACCGGGACTCGACGTTCAAGTGAATGTCTTCAAGGGCGCGAGAGAAGGTGAAGGTGCCCGCCTCGATTTCGCCTTGAACCTGATCGAGCCCCTTCCTAATTGCAGCGGCATCGGCTTTCGAGATGATTCCCTGCTTCGCCAGCATTTCCGCGTGGGCTTTCGATCCCGCGATGTCCTGGGCGTAGAGGCGCCTGTCGAAGCCGATCGAGGCGTTGATCTCTTCCATGATCGCCGCCGGGCCTAACTCGAAGCGTCCGCCCCACATCTTGTTGGTCACAAAAATATCCCCATTCCCCTGATAAAGAGCAGTATGTTCACCAACAACATCAAGATACCTCTCGCGCTGCTGGCCGTTCTTGCCGCCGGGCTCGGCATTTACGGGTTTCAGGGGAGTGCGCGCAAGGCCGCAACGGTGGAAAGTTTAGCCGCTGCCCCGGCCGGCATCAGCAAGGCGCTGGCGACGGGCGCGCTGGCCGCCTTCCTGGTGAAAGCGGAGCGCAAACCCATCGCCGATCTCCGTTTTCAAGACGGCGAGGGCAAACTGCTCAGCATCGGTCAGTGGAAGGGCCGCGTCGTACTGATCAATCTGTGGGCCACCTGGTGCGGACCGTGCCGCAAGGAAATGCCGGACCTGGCAAAGCTGCAAAAGGCACTGGGCTCCAAGGATTTCGAGGTCGTGGCCATCAGCGTCGACCGCAAGGGCGTGGCGGCATCGGCTGCATTTCTCGAGGAAACCGGGGCCGCCAATCTCAAGCTCTATGTGGAACCGACGACGGCGATCCTGAACGACCTGCAAGCGCTGGGCCTTCCTGCCACCGTGCTCATCGACCGGCAAGGCAGGGAGATCGGCCGCCTGCTGGGGCCCGCCGATTGGGCCAGTCCCGAGGCGCTGACGCTGATCAAGGCGGCGCTGGCGGAGGGCTCGTGAACCTCGAAACCTTCAGGTCGCTGGCCCTGTCGCTGCCCGAAGCGGAAGAGAAATCGCATTTCGGCAAGGCCGATTTCCGGGTGCGCAACAAGATCTACGCGTCGCTCCCCGATGCCGAAACGGCGGTCGTGAAGTTCACACCCGAACAGCAGGAAATGCTGACGGCCGCCGAGCCATCGATCTTCGCGCCCGTCAAAGGCGGCTGGGGCCGGCAAGGCTGGACGCGGGTATCATTGCCAAATGCCGATGAAGCGGCAGTGAAGAGCGCCCTCACCACCGCCTGGCGCAACGTGGCACCGAAGTCTCCGCTTCGTTAGCGGGTCGGCACCGGCTTTTCGCCGCGGTAGTCGTAGAAGCCGCGGTTGGCCTTGCGGCCGAGCCAGCCGGCTTCGACATATTTCACCAGCAGCGGACAGGGGCGGTATTTCGAATCGGCCAGTCCCTCGTGCAGCACCTGCATCACCGACAAGCACGTATCAAGCCCGATGAAGTCGGCCAGTTCCAAGGGCCCCATGGGATGCCGCGCGCCAAGCTTCATGGCGGTGTCGATGGCCTCGACGCCGCCCACCCCTTCATAGAGCGTGTAGATCGCCTCGTTGATCATCGGCAGCAGGATGCGGTTGACGATGAAGGCCGGGAAATCCTCGGAGACCGCGACGGTCTTCTTGAGCGAGATGGCGAATTCCTTGGCGGCCGAGAAGGTCTGCTCCTCGGTGGCGATGCCGCGGATCAGTTCGACCAGTTCCATCACCGGAACCGGGTTCATGAAGTGAATGCCCATGAACTTCTCGGGCCGGTCGGTGGCGGCGGCGAGCCTGGTGATCGAAATCGACGAGGTGTTGGAACCGACCAGGCAGGAGGGCTTCAGATGCGGGCACAGCGCCTGGTAGATCTTGCGCTTGACCTGTTCGTCCTCGACAGCGCTCTCGATCACCAAGTCATAATCGCCGAAGCCATCGTAGGACGGCACGCCCTTGATGCGCGACAGGGCGGCATCACGGTCGGCTTCGGATAACTTGCCGCCGCGCACCTGGCGGGCGAGGTTGCCGTTGATGGTGGCAAGCCCGGCCTCGATGCGCTCCTTGGCGACATCGAAGAGGCCGACCTCATAGCCCGCCACCGCGCAGACATGCGCGATGCCGTTCCCCATCTGCCCGGCGCCGATGACGCCGACTTTCTTGATCTGCATGGTACTCGAACGCCCGGTTTCAAAGATGCGCGAGCCTATAACGTGCCCAAGTTCCCGGCAAGAAGATTTCGCAGGTGCAGCATTGGACCTTTGGCAGTGCAATCCGTGCCGCTCCGTCATCACGCTTTCGTGAAGGCCGTTGCAAGTCCGGCTAGCGTAACCGACATGGTCACACTTAGACGCCAGGAGGAGGGACCGCCCCATGATCACCGTCAATATCAATGGCACCGATCGGGAGGTCGATGCCGATCCCGATATGCCGCTGCTCTGGGCTATCCGCGACGTTCTGGCCATGACCGGCACCAAATTCGGCTGCGGCCTGGCGCAATGCGGCGTCTGCACCGTGCATCTTGATGGCCAGCCGGTCCGCTCCTGCCAGACAGCGCTGGGCGATGTGGGTGCTGCCAAGGTCACGACGATCGAAGGCATCTCCGGCAAGGTGGCCGAGACGGTTCAGGCCGTCTGGGCCGAGTTGGACGTTCCCCAATGCGGCTATTGCCAGTCGGGCCAGATCATGTCGGCCGTGGCGCTGCTCAACGACAACAAGAAGCCCGGCGACGGCGACATTGATGCCGCCATGTCCGGAAACCTGTGCCGTTGCGCCACCTACGCGCGCATTCGCGGCGCCATCCACGAAGCAGCCCGCCGTCTGGAGGTTTAAGTTCATGTACCCCAAGATTTTCGATCAGACTCCCGCCTTCGCGCCGTTGGGCAAAGTGACATCCACGCGGCGTGGTTTCATTCTCGGCGCCGTGGCGACGGCCACCGGGCTTGCCATCGGTTTCCGGTTGCCCACCCCGGCTTCCGCTCAGGACGCACCGGCTGTGCATCCGTTCCAGCCCTATGTCGCGATTTCGCCCGATGGCGCGGTGACGATCTATTCCTCACAGTTCGAAATGGGCCAGGGCGCCTATTTCGGCATCGCCACCTTGGTCAACGAGGAACTCGATGCCGATTGGGCCGCGATCACCGTTGAGGGCGGCGCCGGCAATATTGCGGCCTATGGCAATCTCGCCTGGGGCGGCGTGGCGCAGGGAACCGGCGGCTCCACCTCCATGACCTCGTCCTGGGAGCGTTACCGTAAGGCTGGTGCCGCATTACGCATGATGTTGGTGGAGGCCGCCGCCAAGGAGTGGAATGTTCCAGCCAGTGAAGTCACGGCTGCTGCGGGTAAGCTCAGCCACGCATCGGGCAAGTCCGCCACCTATGGCGAGATGGCGGCGAAGGCTTCTGGAATTGCTCCGCCCACGGACATTCCGCTGAAGCCCTCCTCGCAGTGGACGCAGATCGGCAAGCCCGGTCTCAGGCGCTACGATTCGAAGATGAAGACCAATGGCACGGCGCAGTTCACCATCGACGTGAAACTGCCCAACATGGCGACCGCCGTGATGATCCATCCGCCGAAGTTCGGGGCGACGGTTGCCGCCTTCGATGCCACGAAGGCCAAGGCACTGAAAGGTGTCATCGACGTCGTGCAGATTTCGCGTGGGCTTGCCGTGGTGGCCGAGAATATGTGGATTGCCATCAAGGCCCGCGATCTCGTCACCGTCACCTGGAACGAGGACAAGGCCGAGCAGCGCGGCAGCGCCGAAATCCTCAGCGCTTATGAGGCGCAGGCCAAGGCCGCGCCGATTGCGGTGGCCCGCAATGACGGCGATGCGGCAAAGGCGCTGGCGGGCGCGGCGAAGACACTGGAAGCGACCTTCTCCTTCCCCTATCTCGCCCATGCCGCATTGGAGCCGCTCAACTCCGTGGCGATGATGAAGGATGGTGTGGTCGAAATCTGGGCCGGTCACCAGATGCCGGACCTCTATCAGTATATCGCCTCGCAGATCGCCGGCGTCACACCCGACAAGGTGAAGCTGCATGTGATGCGCTCAGGCGGCGGCTTCGGGCGGCGCGCCGTGTTCGATGCCGATGTGGTGGCGGAATCGGTCGAGGTGGCGAAAGCCTTGGGCTGGTCGCGCCCGGTGAAAGTGCAGTGGACGCGCGACAATGACATGAAGGGCGGGCGCTACCGCCCGGCCTATGTGCATGCCATGAAGGCGGGCCTCGATGCCCAAGGCAACATCGTGGCGTGGTCGAACCATGTGGTCGGCCAGTCGATCATGACGGGCACCATTTTCGGCGACATGGTGCAGAACGGCATCGACTTCACCTCCGTCGAGGGCGCCGCCAACATCCCCTATGCCATTCCCAACCTGAGCGTCGGCCTCTCCACCATGGAGACGGGCGTTCCCGTGTTGTGGTGGCGTGCGGTTGGCTCGACCCACACCGCCTATGCGGTCGAGAGTTTCATCGACGAAGTGGCGGAGGCGGCGGGCAAGGATCCGGTGGCCTTCAGGCTCGAATTGCTGAAAGACCATCCGCGCCATGCGGCGGCTCTGAAACTCGCCGCCGAGAAGGCGGGATGGGGCAGCGCCCCGGTGCAAGGCCGCTTCCGCGGCGTGGCGGTGGCGGAAGCCTTCTCCACCGTGGTGGCGCAGGTGGCCGAAATCAGCATTCCCTCGCCCGGCCAGATCAAGGTCGAGCGCGTGGTCTGCGCGGTCGATTGCGGCACGGCGATCAATCCTGACCAGGTGGTGGCCCAGATGCAGGGCGGCATCGGCTTCGGCCTGAGCTCGATCTTGGGCGAGGAGATCACCATGAGCAAGGGCGTCGTCGATCAAGGTAACTACGACACCTACACACCGCTGAGGATCGACCAGATGCCGGTGGTCGAGGTGCACATCGTACCCTCTGATGCACCGCCGACAGGTGCAGGCGAACCCGGTGTCCCGCCGATTGGCCCGGCGCTGGCGAACGCGGTGTATCAGGCAACGAAGAAGCGGGTGCGGACGCTGCCGTTCGCCAAGGGTTATACGGCGTAGTCTTCAAGACGACTGCCCGAAGCATCAAAATGCTTTGGGCAGTCCTGCCTGTTTCAAGACTTCGTTTGCGGTGTGACGGCTCTTGGACCGGGGCACGATGACGATGCGGCCCGATGGAGGATTGATCCACTTTTCGTGACTGCCTTTGCCGCCCGCCGTCTTGACCCAACCTGCCGCAGTGAGAATTCTTGCGATCTCGCGGTAGAAATCTTCCGGCAATCAGGCCATCGCCAATTCGCGGTGCGTTTCGATCTTTACGGTGTAAGGCCGCGGCGCATCGGGAATATTGGCGGCAATGACTTCCGGAGCCAGCGCTTCGACCAGCGCGACAAGCTCCTCGAAGGTTTCCGCTTCCACGACAAACCCCGGTATATCGGACTGGGACGTGAATACGCGCGCCCCGGCGTCCCAGGTCGCGGTCACGGTAAATGTCTTTTTCATGCCTGCCTGTCTAGCAGCCGCCCAAGAAAAAGACAATTGCGGCCGCGGCGCCCACCGTGGCGATCTACTTCCCCAATTTCCCCAATTCGGCATCGAACTCCGGTACCGCCGTGAACAAGTCCGCCACCAGTCCGAAATCCGCCACCTGGAAGATCGGCGCCTCCTCGTCCTTGTTGATGGCGACGATGATTTTCGAGTCCTTCATGCCGGCGAGGTGCTGGATGGCGCCTGAGATGCCCACCGCGATATAGAGGTTTGGCGCCACCACCTTGCCGGTCTGGCCGACCTGGTAATCGTTGGGCACGTAGCCGGCATCGACGGCGGCGCGGGACGCACCGACGGCGGCGTTGAGTTTCTTGGCCACCGATTCGAGCAGTTTGAAGTTTTCGCCGTTCTGCATGCCGCGGCCGCCGGAGACGATGACTTTGGCGGAGGTCAGTTCCGGGCGGTCGGAGGCCGACAGGTTCTCGCTTTGGTAAGTCGAGAGGCCCGGATCGGTGGGGACGCTGACCTTCTCGACGCTTGCGGACCCGGTTTCGCCCGTGGCTGTGAAGGAGGCGGTGCGCACGGTGACGACTTTCTTCGCATCGGTCGACTGCACGGTCTGCACGGCGTTGCCGGCATAGATCAGGCGCACGAAGGTGTCGGGCGATTTCACTTCCGAAATGTCGGAGACCTGCATGACATCGAGGAGGGCGGCGACGCGCGGCATGACGTTCTTGCCGTTGCCGGTGGCGGCGGCGACCAGATGGTCATATGCGCCAGCGAGAGACACGATCAGCGCGGCCATCGGTTCGGCGAGCGGGCGCTCAAGCAAGGCCCACTCGGCGTGCAGCACTTTGCTAACTCCGGCCAGCTTGGCGGCCTGGGCGGCGGCTGTCCCCGCATTGTGACCGGCCACCAGCACATGCACGTCTCCGCCCAACTGGGCAGCGGCGGTCAAGGCCTTGTGGGTGGCGTCCTTCAGGGACGCATTGTCGTGTTCGGCGATCAGGAGGACGGCCATCAGATTGCTCCCGCTTCCTTGAGTTTGGCGACCAGTTCGGCTGGGGACTTCACCTTGATGCCGGCGAGGCGCTTCGGCGGGTCATAGGTCTTGAGGACCTTCAAGCGTGGGCTGACATCGACGCCATAGTCGGCCGGGGTCTTCTCATCGAGCGGCTTTTTCTTGGCCTTCATGATGTTGGGCAGCGAAGCATAGCGCGGCTGGTTGAGGCGGAGATCGGTGGTGACGACCAGCGGCATCTTCACCTTCAGCGTTTGCAAGCCGCCGTCGATCTCGCGGGTGATGGTGGCCTCGCCGTCACCGGGCTCAAGTTTCGAAGTGGAGGAGGCCTGGGCCCAGCCGAGAAGTGCCGCCAGCATCTGGCCGGTCTGATTGCAGTCGTCGTCAATGGCCTGCTTGCCGAGGATGACAATCCCGGGTTTCTCGGCGTCCACAATGCCTTTCAGAATCTTGGCAACAGCCAGCGGTTCGACGAGTACGTCCGTCTTCACCAGAATGGCCCGGTCGGCCCCCATCGCAAGCGCGGTGCGCAGCGTTTCCTGGGCCTGCTGCGGGCCGATCGACACGGCGATGATCTCGCTGGCCTTGCCCTGTTCCTTGAGGCGGATGGCTTCCTCGACGCCGATTTCGTCGAAGGGATTCATCGACATCTTGACATTGGCCAGTTCGACACCCGAACCGTCGGCCTTCACACGGATCTTGACATTATAGTCAACGACCCGCTTCACAGCGACCAGGACTTTCATCTCTTCCCTCGATATTGCGGTGCGCAAAAAGTGGCCGGACCCTAGTGAGGCCAGGCCCCCAAGTCAATTCCAGCAGCGCCGTTTCAGCGCCGATTGCGACCACTGGCTTCACTCTCCCATGCGCAGGTAAAGCCTCCGCCTGATGGCATAGGTGATCCCCAAGCCGCCCAGGAAGCCGCCGATATGGGCCCACCAGGCGACCGAGATCTCGCCGCCCTGGTCCATGAACAGGCTCACCAGTTGCAGGATGAACCAGCCGCCCAAGACCCAGAGGGCGCCGATGCGCAAGGGAAGGCGCATGAACAGCAGAATCCAGACACGCGCCTTGGGGAACAGCACCACATAGGCGCCGAGCACGCCCGACACGGCCCCCGAGGCGCCAATCAATGGTGCATCGGAACCGGGCGACATCAGCACATGGGCAAGCCCGCCCACCACGCCGCAGAACACATAGAACATGGCGAAGGCCACGTGACCGAAAGCGTCCTCGATATTGTCGGCGAAGACCCAGAGGAACAGCATATTGGAAATGAGGTGCCACCAGCCGGCATGGAGGAACTGGTAGGTGATGAGCGTCAGCGGCTCGGGCACCGGGTCATAGCCGATGATGGAGGGAATGACGCCGGTCAGTTCGCCCGGCACGACTCCGAAACCCGCCGCCACCGTGGCCAGTGCCTGATCGGTGGTGAAGGCGCCGGTGGTCATGTACATCACCACATTGGCGGCGATGATGGTGACGGTCACCACTTGGAAGCGGATCACTTTCAGGGGTGTCGAGTCGTGCAGGGGAACGAACATCAGCGGGTCTTTCCGGGCACCCAAAGCACGTCGCCGGACGTCGTGGCATTGACCCAGCGGCTGGCGACGAAGAAGAAATCGGAGAGACGGTTGATATAGGCGATGGCGCCCTCGCTGACGTGTTCGCCATGGTGAGTGCTGAGCTCGACAATGAGGCGCTCGGCCCTGCGGCAGACGGTGCGGGCGAGATGCAGGTGGGCGGCGGCGGGGTGGCCGCCCGGCAGCACGAAGGAGCGTAAAGGGCTGAGTTCGCCGTTCAGATCGTCGATCTCGGTTTCGAGGCGCTCGAATTGCTTGGGCAGGATGCGCAAGGGCTCGTAGTTCAAGACCTTGCCCGTATCGGGGACGCAGAGATCGGCGCCCAGGTCGAAGAGTTCGTTCTGGATGCGGGCCAGCATGTGATCGAGCTTCGGCAGATCGGCGGTGTGCAATCGCACCAGCCCAAGGACCGCGTTGGTTTCATCGACGGTGCCGTAGGCGTGGATGCGCAGATGCGCCTTGGAGACGCGCTCGCCGGAACCGAGCGCTGTTTCGCCCTTGTCGCCGGTGCGGGTGTAGATGCGGTTCAGAACGACCATGGAATTCCGGCTCCGCCATCACATGATTTGTCATCGCCGGACTCGTTCCGGCGACCCATGGCTGAACACGTCACGGCGCCTGAGATTGCGGAACGATGGGTTGCCGGAACAAGTCCGGCAATGACAGGATTTGGAGTGCGGGTTTAACCGGAAGACGTTGTGAGCGCTACTCATTCCGCAAATAGGGTGCAGGTCTCGCCGACAGCGCCGTCCAGGTGACAGCCAGCCCGGCAAGGACAGTGACCGTCATGGCGATGAGGGCGGTCAAGGCCGCTGTCATGAACGAGAAGCTCCAGGGCATTTCGAGGATCCACCGGGCCATGAACCAGGAGCCGAGCGAACCCACCAGCAACCCGAAGCCCGCCGCCGCCAATCCCAGTGCGGCATATTCGATGACGAAGGCGCCGATCAGTTGACGGCGCGAGGCACCATAGGTTTTCAGCACCACGGCGTCATAGAGCCGCTCGGACAGACCCGCCGCCAGGGCGCCAGCCAGGACCAGAACGCCCGTCAGCAGGGTCAGGACATTGGCGCCGCGGATGGCCATGAGCATTTGACCCAGCAAGCCGCTGACGATGTCGATCGCATCCTTGACGCGTACGGCGGTGACCGATGGAAAGGCGCGGGCCATCTTGTTGAGCAGTGCCGCCTCGTCGCCGCTGTTCATTTCAACGGTGACGATGTGGCTGTGGGGGGCCGACTTCAAAGTATTGGGCGAAAACACCATGACAAAATTGATGCCTAAGCTTCGCCAATTGACTTTGCGCAAGTTGGCGACCTTGGCGCTCACCTCGCGGCCCAGGACATTGACGGTGATCTCGTCACCGATCTTGACTCCGATGCCCTCGGCGATGTCATCGACCAACGAGACCAGCGGCGGGCCGTCATAGCCGGCGGGCCACCATTGGCCTTCGACCAGTACGGAGCCCTTGGGCAGCGTATCGGCATAGGTAAGCCCACGGTCGCCGCGCAGCGCCCAGTTTGAATCGGGCGAGGCTTCGATCTTGTCGACCGGCACGCCCTTGACGCTCACCATGCGGCCCCGGAGCATGGGGGCGTTACTTACCCCCGTAACTCCCAGCTCTTTGCTTATCATGTCACGGAAGTTGTCGAGTTCGGCGTTGCGCACGTCGAGGAAGAAGAAGGCCGGGGCCTTCTCCGGCAGGCCCGATCTGAGTTCGGCCGAGATGGTGCGGTCGGTCAGCGCCAGCATGACGAACAAAGTAAGCCCCAAGCCCAGTGCCAGGATCACGGCGGCCGCAGCCGAACCGGGACGGTGGATATTGGAGATGGCATAGCGCCAGATGGCGGAGGGCGCGCGCGGCATGTTGCGGGCGGCGATGACGATCACTTGTGCCAGGCCGAGCAACACAATGAAGCTCGCCACCAGTCCGCCGAGGAAGTAAGTGGTGATGCGCGGCTCATTGAAACTCAGGAAGATCAGTACACAGATCAATGCCAGCGCCGATGCGATGGCGCCCAGTTCCCACCAGCCGGGCCAGCCGTGAACGCTTCCGATGCGATGGCGGAAGAGCGCCGAGGCGGGAACCCGCTTGGTATGGGCCAAGGGCCACAGCGCGAAGGCAAAGGTCACCAGCAGTCCCAATGCGGCGGCAAAGAGCAGCGGGATCACCTCGACGCGCGCCGCGATGGGCAAGGGCAGGATGCCGCTCAAGGTGGCCGCCGCCAGCATCGGTGCAATGGCTCCCGCCGCGATGCCGATGGCGATAGCCAAAAGCGCCACCAGCAAGATTTCGGTCAAGTAGATGCCGAAGACATCGCGCGAGGTGGCGCCCAGACATTTCAGCGTGGCGATGGCGGAGGCTTTGCGGGTGACGAAAGCCGAGACCGCATTGGCGATGCCGGCACCGCCGACGATGAGCGAGGCCAATCCGACGAGGGTCATGAAATAGCCGAGACGCTCGATGAAATTGTCAGCCCCCTGCGCGGCATTGTTGCGGTTGCGCACCCGCCAGCCGGCATCGGGAAAGGCCTCGCGCGCCTCCTTGATCACCGCTTGCATGGTTTTCGCATCGGCGGGGGCCGGGAGCTTCACCCGGTAGCGCCAGGTGATGAGGCTGCCCGGCTGCACGATGCCGGTAGCGCGCAAAGCCTCCTCGGTCAGCAGCAGGCGCGGACCCAGCACGATGCCGTCGGAAATGCGGTCGGGCTCGTTCTTGATCAAGGCACGGATTTCGACTTCGATGGCACCGAGCTTGATGCGGTCTCCCGGTTTTATTCCCAATCGCCCCATGAGCAGCGGATCGGCCACCGCGCCATGGGTGAAATCTTCCAAGGCCAGCGCCGGGGCAAGCTGTTCTCCGCCTTCAAGCGTCAAGGTTCCATAGAGCGGATAGTTGGCATCGATGGCCTTGGCCTCGACCAGGGTCGTGCCGCTTCCCGCCACGGCCATGGCCCGCACCGTGGCGGCCTTGCTGACCTCGCCCTTCGACGCAATAAACTGATATTCCTTGTCCGTGGTTTCGCGGTGGATGAGCGCGAACTCGACATCGCCACCCAGCAGCGGCTGACCCTGTTCGTCGAGGCCGCGCGTGATCGCCGCCGCCAGGGAGCCGATGATGGCGATGGTGGCGGTGCCGAGCGCCAGACAGGTCAAGAAGATCCAGAAGCCCTGCAGCCCGGAACGCAGATCGCGGCGCGCGAAGCGCAGCCACAGCGCGACGTTCATGGATGGGCCCCGGAGATGATGCGGCCGTCGAGCACTTCCGCCACCCGGTCGCAGCGCGAGGCCAGGGTACGGTCATGGGTCACCAGCAAAAGCGAGGCGCCGTCCTGACGTTTGACATCAAAGAGCAGTGCCATGATCTGCTCGCCGGTCACGTGGTCGAGATTGCCGGTCGGTTCGTCGGCCAGGATGATCTTGGCACCCGAGGCGAGCGCCCGGGCGATGGCGACGCGCTGCTGTTCGCCGCCCGACAATTGCCCCGGGTAATGGTCGAGCCGGTGGCCGAGGCCGGTGCGCCTCAGTTTTTCTTCCGCCAGCGCCATGGCATCGGGTACGCCGCGGAATTCCAGCGGTACCGCGACATTCTCCAGCGCCGTCATGGTGGGGATCAGGTGGAAAGACTGGAAGACGATACCGACATGGTCGCGCCGGAAGGCGGCCAGTTGGTCCTCGTTGAGGCCGTTCAACGATCGTCCGGCAACCGTGACTTCGCCGCGGTTGGCCTGTTCGAGACCGGCGATGACCATGAGCAGCGTGGTCTTGCCCGAGCCTGAAGGACCTACGATGCCCAGCGCTTCGCCGGGCCGCACCTCGAGGTCGACACCGCGCAGGATATCGACATTGCCGGCGCGGCTGGGCAGCGTGAGGTGGACATCTTTCAGGGAGACGGAAGCGGGGGTCATCGCGTCGAACATGGGGGCCTTCACGTGATTTGTCGAGTTACGGGTACTTGCGGGCGGGCGCTTGTACTCCTACCTTGACGGATATGTTAAAAATTTCCGCCGCAGTTCTTGGCTTTTTCCTCATGCTGCAGGAGGCCGCCGCGAAACCTCTGACCATGCTTGTGCTCGGCGACAGCCTGACAGCGGGCTATGGCCTCGACGCAACTGAAGCCTTTCCGGTCAGGCTGGAGGCGGCCTTGCGGGCCAAGGGCTATGACGTGACCGTCATCAATGGCGGCGTCTCGGGCGATACGGCGCTTGACGGTCAGGCCCGGCTCGACTGGTCGCTGAGCGATGACGTCAAGGCGGTGATCGTCGAACTGGGGGCCAATGACGCGCTGCGCGGGCTGCCACCGCCGCAAGCGGAGGCAGCACTCGATGCCATTCTGGCGCGGCTGGCGGAGAAGAAGATTCCCACCCTGCTGGCGGGCATGCTCGCACCGCCCAATTTGGGCCCGGACTACCAGAAGGCCTTCGACGGCATGTATGCGCGGCTCGCCGAAAAGCACGGGGCGCTGCTCTACCCGTTCTTTCTCGATGGCGCGGCGGCGGATATTTCCCTGAACCAGGCCGACGGAATGCATCCCAATCCGGCCGGAGTGGCGGTCATCGTGACGAAAATCCTGCCGAGTGTTGAGCAATTGCTAAGGAGAGCCGGCGTAAAATAGGGCTTGGCTAAATTTCGAATCGCGCTAGCCTTAAGACTCATGCGTTCCGAGCAATCCTTATGAGCACAAGGAGGCCCGCCATGCCGCGACTGTTCACCGGATTGGAAATTCCGGACGATGCCGCCTTCGATCTCGACCTCATGCGGGGCGGAATCACCGGATCGAGATGGATCGACCGGGAATCGCATCACATCACACTCCGCTTCATCGGCGATATCCCGGAAGGGCTGGCGCGCGAGATTGCCTATGAGCTGGATGGCGTCGAGGCCAGGCCCTTTGCACTGAGGCTCACTGGCTGCGGGATATTCGGCGGCAACAAGCCCAACACGCTCTATGTGGGGGTCGAGGAGAATGCCGAACTGCGCCGCTTGCAATCGATTCACGAGCGCATCTGCCAGGTGCTGGGGCTACCCGCCGAGCAGCGGAAATTCACGCCCCACGTGACGCTGGCCCGCCTCAAGGACCCGGACCTTATCGCCTTGCATCGTTTCGTCGCCTCCCATAACCTGTATAAGAGCCGGGTCTTCGAGGTGGCGCGCTTCGTGCTGTTCTCGTCCCGGCCATCGCGCGGGGGCGGACCCTATGCGGTGGAGGAATCCTATCAACTGCAGGCGGGGATATGACGGACAAAGCACTGGTGGGGGTCGAGCGGGCCAAGGCGCTGCACGAATTGCACGGCTGGGCCGAGGCCAAGGGCCGCGACGCCATCACCAAGACCTATCAGTTCAAGTCGTTCTCGAAAGCCTGGGGCTGGATGGCCCGGGTGGCGCTGTTCGCCGAAAAGACCGACCATCACCCGGAGTGGTTCAACGTCTATGGCCGCGTGGACGTGACGCTGGCCACCCACACGGCAGGGGGCGTCACCGAGAAAGACATCGCGCTGGCCCGCAAAATGGACCAATATGCCGGGGATTAATGCCCGTTAAGGGACCTAAAATTCCTGTAACTTGAAGCAGCAAGCTAATTTCCCCATATTCGGGGTCAATTCTGTACCGCTGGAGGAACCAAATGGCCGAATCCCGTTACCAACCGCAAGTCAAGACCCAGACCCGGGCCGAAATCGACCAGGGCCTGCGCTCCTATATGCTGGGCGTTTACAACTACATGGCGCTGGGCGTCGCGGTCACCGCCATCATCACGATGGCCGTGGCACAAAGTCCCGCCGCCATGGAGACCGTACAGTCGCTGAAGTGGGTGTTCTTCATCGCCATCATCGGCATGGGCTTTCTGGCGCCGCGCCTGATCTTCTCGGCGAACCCGGCAGTCGCCCATGGCGCCTACTGGGGCTATGTCGGCCTCTGGGGCCTCGCCATCGCACCGATGGTCGGCACCTATCTGGCCGTTTCGCCCGGAATGGTCACGCAGGCCTTCCTGATCACCTCCGTCACCTTCGGCGCCACCAGCCTTGCGGGCTACGTCACCAAGCGTGACCTCTCGGGCCTCGGCACCTTCTTCATGATGGCCTCGATCGGTATCCTGGTTGCGATGCTGGTCAACGTGTTCTTCGTGCAGTCGAACCTGATGAGCCTCATCACCTCGGTGGTCGTCGTCCTGCTGTTCGCCGGCATCACGGCCTATGAAACCCAGCAGATCAAGGAAATGTACGTTGAAGGCGATGCGCCGGGCGTGGCCCGCGGCAAGTCGATCTTCGGCGCCTTCATGCTCTATGGCAGCTTCATCACGCTGTTCGTTCATATCCTGAACATCCTCGGGATCATGCGCAGTTCCGACTAAGCGTTTCAGCACCCGAACGGCGGAATGCCCGGTTGCAAGACCGGGCATTTTGTTTTTGAACTCTCCCGTGGCGCGGGCCTCGAAGGGTCTGCCCCGATTGATGTCCCTAAACCGCCGTCAGTTTCGGCGGCTTGACCAACACGCGGAGCACGGCGGCCAGGTCGTGGCCGCGCTTCAAGATCAGGCCGCCCTGGGCCACAACCGAGTAGAGCCCCTGTTTCCGCGCCAGAGCGGGATCCTTGACAATGCGGTAGAGCGGCATTTCGGAGGCACGGCGGAAGATCGAAAAGACGGCGGTGCTGGGCCCGAAGTCCAAGGCATAGTCGCGCCACTCGCCTTCGGCGACCTTTGTGCCGTAGACTCCCAGAATGGTATTGAGTTCCCTGCGGTCGAACGCGATCTGATCGGCGCGCCGTTCAAGGTTTGCTCTGGCATCTGGTGTTCCGGCCGGGGTGCCAGAGACCCAGGGCCGGAGCGATATTATATCTTCGTTCTTGTCCAACAGCCCGGCCTTGACGTGACGG
>JANPCA010000081.1:0-3106 GCA_031430715.1 Hyphomicrobiales bacterium
GTCCTTGGGCACGGTCATGCGGGTGACGGTTGGCGGCAAATACATGCTCAGGCTGCCGCGCTTGCCGATCATATGCGGGTGTGGTGGCGTATCGAGTTCGACGATCAATTGATAGGCGATGATGCGGATCGGCCGCCCGTCGATGGTGCGGTCAACGGCTGACCAGGACATGGCGAGATCGGCATGGGGAACGCTGCCGCCCGGCGGTGGCGAAAGCAGGGTGGGGCCCCTGGGGATATCATGGGTGAACAACGCCGTTCCATGGGTGATTCCGCCGGTCGATGCCGGCCCGACGATCTCATACTCGCCCTCGGGCAGGCGGGAGAGAAGCGTCTTCACCGGAACGTCGGCATTCCTGGGCTCGACGGACTCGAAGAATAATTCGGTGAGTCCGAGATCGCGAAGTTTGCCCCTGGCCCCGAATTCGAGAATGGTGCCGCCGGGACCGATCACCTTCAGATCCTTCCAGCCTTCGCTATCGATCGCCCCCTGGAAGCCGGTATCCTTGTCGGTGAAGTTATGCTCGATGTTGAGCTTGGCTTCCTTCAGGGGGATGACCGTTCTGGTCTGGGCCTGGGCGGTTTGCAGGGCTGGCAAGGCTGCCAGGGCGCCGAGCGCCAGCAGGGTTGACGGATTGAATCGCATCGGACTCTCCTTTTGCGGGGTTGTTGCGGCGCGCACTCAGTTGGGGTGCGGCGCCATTGGAAACTCCGCTTTGGGCCTCGTTTGCGCAATCCGGCAGATGTCAGGTGGCGCTGGCGGATTGCCGCGAAGCCTGATCGGGCGCAGGCATATGACCTATGTAGGATGTCTCCGGCACAGGTTCCGGGCGGCGCTCGGCAACTGAAGGAAACAGGTCCTCCAGAAAAAACGCGGCAAGTTCAGCCCGGCTCGAAAGGCCGGACTTCAGGTAGATCGCCGCTGCCTGCTGGCGCACGGTGGCCGAGGATGAATTGCGCAGATTGGCGATCTCCTTGTGGGAGAGCCCCTTCAACATGAGCATGGCGACATCTGTTTCGCCGGTGCTTAAGCGCCACGCCTCGAACTGCTGGCGGATGGCCTCGCCCAATCCCGCCGAATGGGCCCTAGCGGTTTCGCGCCAGTGATTTCCTTCCGACCTGGCCTGGGCAAGGGCTCCAGCCAGGCCGTTGCGCTCGGCCAGCGTTTCGCGCAGCCGCGCGATGGCAAAACTGGCGAGTGAAACCGCCAGCGCGATCAGCAGCCACTCCGGGGCATCCTCGAGGAGGAATTCCAGCAGATTGAACGGTTCGTCGGCATTGAAACGGTCATAGACCGCAAGGGCCGAGAAGAGTGCGGCGGCCAAGCCGGCATGAGTCCACAAATGTTTCATCGCCTCTGCCCTCGTTACTGTCGAGCTTGGAGCGCAGTCTTAGCACGGATGATGGCCAAATTGGGAATGGCGGCGGCGGATAGACATTGCCACAACTTTCAAAACTTGCCTATTGTGCCGGCGCGGCGGCAACACGGAGACTGGTGTGATGATCGGTAGGGCACGGATACTCTCGGCGGCTGCAATATTGATGTTCCTGGCGGTGGCGCCCGCGGCGCGGGCCGCCGAGTTTCCGCCCGTCATTCCGCTGTCGGGGCTCGATGGCCTTAACGGGGTGCGCTTCGATGGCGTGGCCGAATTCGACAATGCCGGTATTTCGATGAGCAGCAAGGGCGACATCAACGGCGACGGCTTCGACGACCTGATCATCGGCGCCTGGAACACCGATTCCAATGGTTCGAACGCCGGTTCCGCCTATGTGGTGTTCGGGGCGCCTTCGGGATTTCCCGCCAGTTTCGGCTTGGGCCTGCTCAACGGAGCCAACGGTTTCGAGATTGTCGCGGACTCCTCCGATGACTTCTTCGGCATTGCGGTGGCCGCAGGCGATGTCAACGGCGACGGGTTCGGCGATGTCATCGTCGGCGCCGATCATGCCGGCACGGGGTTTGGCGTCGGTGCCGTCTATGTGATCTTCGGCAAAGCCTCGGGCCTCACGGCCAAGGTTCAAACCCTGAACATGCCGGCTAAGTCAGGTTTCCGCATCGATGGCTTCGACGATCTCGATTTCACCGGCACCTCGGTGGCGGCGGGCGACATCAACGGCGACGGTTTCGACGATATCGTGGCGGGCGCCCGGCTGGCCGGCTTCAGCGCCAACCAGGCCGGGGCGGCCTATGTCGTGTTCGGAAAGCCCACAAGTTTCGGCAAGGCCATTAGCGTCACCGATCTCGACGGCAGCAACGGTTTCCGCCTCGACGGGGCGGCGGCCGAGGATTTTGCCGGGGTCTCGGTCGGGGTAGCACCTGACGTGAACGGCGACGGCATCAACGATATCCTGGTGGGTTCGATCGGCGCCACGCCAAATGGTGCGTTCTCGGGTTCGGCCTATGTGGTGTTCGGCAAGACCGGTAACTTCCCAGCCGCGCAAAACCTTGGTCTTCTGAACGGCACGACCGGCTTCCGGATCGACGGCAGTGCCGAGGGCGACCAGACCGGTTCCGCGGTTTCGGGTGCGGGCGATGTTAACGGCGATGGCACCGGCGACATCGTGATCGGTTCCCTCGTGTCGCATGACAATGGCGCGTCCCTGATCTTCGGCAGCACTACGGGCTTTCCGGCCAGTATCGGGCTCGCCTCGCTTGACGCGACGACCGGGGTCAATTTCAAGACGACGCAACTCACAACCTTTCTGGGCACCTCGGTTTCAGGCGCGGGCGACGTCAATGGCGACGGTTTTGCCGATCTTATCGCCGGAGCCCAGTTCGACGATCTCGATGACAGGGGGGCGGGCTATGTCGTGTTCGGAAAGGCTACTGGTTTCACTGCCAGCTTCGACATGGTGAACCTCGATGGCGCCAACGGCTTCAAACTGCCGGGAGCCGCCGCCGCGGACCAGGCCGGATTCGCGGTCTCGGGCGGCGGCGACTTCAATGGCGACGGGTTCGCCGATGTTTCCGTCGGCGCCTTCTTCGCCGATCCGGCGGCAACCGATGCGGGGGCGGGCTATATGGTCTTCGGCCGCGCCCCGAACCGGGCGGTGGCGCGCAGCGGATCGGCGGCGGCGCAATATATCAGCGGCGGCATCAAGCCCGATAC
>JANPCA010000082.1:0-2850 GCA_031430715.1 Hyphomicrobiales bacterium
ATGTCCGATTCGACTGATCAGCTGGCCCGCTTCGCGTCCACCAACTGGAACGTGTCGCGCGTCGATGGCCACAACGCCACCGAGATCGCCGCGGCGCTGACGGCCGCGCAAGGTTCCGACAAGCCGGTGCTCATCGCCTGCAAGACCATCATCGGCTTCGGCGCTCCCACCAAGCAGGGCACCGCCGCCACCCATGGTTCAGCGCTTGGCCTCGACGAGATCGCCGGGGCCCGCAAGGCCCTGGGCTGGACCTATGAACCCTTCGCCGTCCCGAACGAGCTGATGGACGCCTGGCGCAAGGCCGGCTCGCGTGGCCGTGAGGCCCGCGCCGCCTGGGAGAAGCGCTTTGCCGCTTCCGCCCACAAGGCCGAATTCGCGCGGCTTGCAGCGGGCAAGCTGCCCGCCGGTTTCGCCGCGGTGATTGACAGCTACAAGCAGGAACTGACCAAGAACCCGCCGTGGATCGCCACGCGCAATTCCTCGCAGAACACCCTGGATGTCATCAACGTTGCCGTGCCCGAAACCATGGGCGGCTCAGCCGACCTGACGGGTTCCAACAACACCAAGTCGAAAGACATGAAGGGCTTCAGCGCCACGGATTACGCCGGGCGCTACGTCTATTACGGCATCCGCGAACACGGCATGGCGGCGGCCATGAACGGGATCGCGCTGCATGGCGGCGTCATCCCCTATGGCGGCACCTTCCTCTGCTTCACCGATTATTGCCGCCCATCGATCCGCTTGTCCGCGCTGATGGGCATTCGCGTCATCTATGTCATGACCCATGACTCGATCGGCCTTGGCGAGGACGGCCCGACGCATCAGCCCGTCGAACATCTGGCCGCCTGCCGGGTCATTCCCAACCTCAACGTCTTCCGCCCCTGCGATGCGGTGGAGGCCGCCGAGTGCTGGCAACTGGCGCTCGAGGATGAAAAGCGCCCGAGCATTCTGGTTCTCACCCGGCAGAAGCTGAAGCCGGCGCGGCTTGCTTACTCTGAAGAGAATCTCTGCGGCCGCGGCGCCTATGAGGTTGCTTCCTCGGACAAGAAAGCCGAGGTGGTGATCTTTGCATCCGGCTCCGAAGTCGAGATCGCCATCGCCGCCAAGGCGGCGCTCGATGCGGCGGGAAAGCCGACCCGCGTCGTCTCGGTGCCCGCGATGGAATGTTTCGAGCGCCAGGACATGGCCTACAAGGCGAAGGTCATGGGCACCGAAACCACCCGCATCGCCATCGAGGCCGGGGTGCGCACCTGTTGGGACCGCTTCATCGGGTCGGAAGGCACCTTCATCGGCATGACCGGCTTTGGCGCCTCGGGGCCAGCCGAACAACTCTACAAGCACTTCGGCATCACCGCGGATGCGGTGGTGAAGGCGGCGAGCTAGGGAGACCCGGCCATGCCCGCATTCCGCACTCTCGATGATGTCTCCCTCTCCGGCAAACGTGTCCTCTGCCGGGTCGATCTCAACGTGCCCATCGCCGATGGCGTGGTGACCGATGCCACCCGCATCGCGCGCGTCGTGCCGACGCTGCGCGAGATCATGGACAAGGGCGGCGCCCTCATTGTGCTGGCTCATTTCGAGCGGCCCAAGGGCAAGGTTGTGCCCGAAATGTCGCTGAAACAGGTGGCACCGGCGCTTGAAAAACATCTGGGCCGCCCGGTGCGTTTCGTCTTCACCGACTGGCGCGAGGCGCCGAAGGTCGATGCCAAACCCGGCGAATGCGTGCTGATGGAAAACACCCGTTATCACCCGGGCGAGGAAAAGAACGACGAGGCTTTCTCGAAAATGTTGGCGGGGCTCGGCGACATCTTTGTCAACGACGCCTTCTCCGCCGCCCATCGCGCCCATTGCTCGACCGAGGGTGTCGCCCATTTCATCCCCGCCTATGCCGGCCGCGCCATGGAAGCCGAACTGAAAGCATTACAGGCCGCCCTCGAAACGCCAAAGCGCCCGGTCATCGCCATTGTCGGCGGCGCCAAGGTCTCGACCAAGCTCGACCTGCTCGGCAATCTGGTGAAGAAGGTCGATGCCCTGGTGATCGGCGGCGCCATGGCCAACACCTTCCTGCATGCGCAAGGCTATGGCGTCGGCAAGTCGCTCGCCGAAAAGGGCCTGGCCGATACGGCACGTGCCATCCTGCGCGCGGCGGAGGACGCCAAATGCGCCATTCTCCTGCCGCTCGATGCCATCGTCGCCAATGAATTCAAGGCCGATGCCGATAGCCACGATTATGGCATCGACGCCATCCCCAATGACGGGATGATGCTCGACGTCGGACCGCTTACCATCGACCGCATCCGCTCGGCCATCGACGATGCCCATACGCTGGTGTGGAACGGCCCGCTTGGCGCCTTCGAGATCAATCCTTTCGACCGTGGCACGGTGCTCGCCGCCAAACATGCGGCGGCCCGCACCAGGGCCGGCAAGCTCGTATCCGTGGCGGGCGGTGGCGATACGGTATCGGCCTTGAACCACGCCCATGTGGCCGATGATTTTACTTACATTTCAACAGCAGGTGGCGCAGTCCTCGAATGGCTCGAGGGAAAACCCCTGCCCGGCGTCAAAGCTCTGGAGGAGAAACTAGCATGACAAATCTGGCCGAGATTGCGAACAAGATGGTCACCCCCGGCAAGGGCATCCTTGCCGCGGATGAATCGACCGGTTCGATCACCAAGCGCTTCGAGTCGATCGCGCTGTCTTCGACCGAGGACAACCGCCGCGACTACCGCGAGATGATGTTCACCGCCAGCGATGCGATGAAGGACTATGTCTCGGGCGTCATCCTGTTCGATGAAACCATCCGCCAGAAGGCGCGCAATGGAACGCCGCTCGTCGACATCATCAAGGCGG
>JANPCA010000083.1:0-2192 GCA_031430715.1 Hyphomicrobiales bacterium
TCTGCGAGCCGTGTGCCAGAACCGCAACCTCTGGGGCGTCGAGGACTTCCAGGAGATCAAGATCCGCCACTCGAAATACGCCGCCTCGCGCTTTGCCCATGAGGCGGCACCGGCGCTGACGCGGTTCGCCAATTCCTCGCCTCAGGGCTTCGTGAACGGCATCAGGGCCGCGCGGCAGCAGATCGTGGCGCGGACGGATGAGGACCGGGATGACTTCCTGAGGAAACGCGGCTTCTCGAAGGCCGAATCCGGCAAGATCATCGAGAAGGTGCTGATGGAAGAGGGCCGTCCGCCCGAGAGCATTTTCGACTTCGTGCAGGGCATAACGAGACTTGCGCGCGATAAGACGCAGCAGGATGCCCGCCTCGACATGGAAGGGCGCGCCAAGAAGCTCCTCGACAGGGTTGGCTGATATATGGTGGGGCGCCTCGCTGGCGCCCCACTGAAATCGTCGTGAAGAGCCCAAACTGTCATTGCCGAAATGCGCGGCTCGATACCTGAATTGCGTTCTTGGACGGGTCTTTGGAATTGGCAAATTCATACCCACCAGTCTTATGGATTTTGCCAAAATCAAGCCCGTTAGCCTTGGCAACTTCGCAAAAGGCCAATACGTCCTCAACGTCGAACACGAGCTTTACCAAAACCTGGCCTTCTTTCTGATTTGCCGCTGCCGGGTGCAAAAGCAGTGCCATACCCGAGTCTTGCGCCCTTAGCTCGACCACACGGTCGTGGTCAGCCCGTAACACCGAGAAGCCGAAGTGCTTGGCGTAAAAGTCCGCCATCTGATCGATCCTGCTCGTGTAGATTACCAATCGCCCGAGTGATGCTGCCATTTCTGCGCCTTCGAGAAGCTCCGATTGAGGAGACCTTAGCACGACAATTTAGAGATGGCAGCTTTGTCTCGGATTGCTGACGCAGGCTTCAATTTTCCGTCGCCCCTTCGAGGAAGAGGGCGGCGGTTTGGTCTTTGACGCTTGAGGCGGGGAGAGAGGCTTCCCGCACCGTCGGAGATATTTCCCATGTTCGACCTTTCCTTTCCGGCCCTGTCGGGCCCGTTTTCGGCTGGCCGCGTGCCTGTCACCCCGCACGTCACTTTTGACCCCACGCTGCCTTTTGCCCTGACGCTGGCTGATCGCAATCCTGCGGCAGCGATGTCGGGAGAGGCGCGTCCTAAGATTGCTGGCCATTTTACGACGCTGGCCGAAGCCATGCGGGGCGCGATCAAAATGGCGGAAGAACTGGAGCCTGATGCTGCACTGCGCATGGTGGCGATCCTTGACCGCGATGAGCGTCTTGTCCTTGCCGGTGCCGCAGCGAGTGGCGCTGTCGCTTGGTGCGCCCCTGTCATGATCGCCGCCGAGGCCCGGGTCGCGGTTATGGAAGCAAGTCAGCTTCGGGCGCAGGCCAGTCGCGCTGCAGACTGGCAGGAAAGCGATCTCGCAACCCGCCTGCGGCAGCGTGCCGATCTCTTGGAGGCTCGCCTCGTCGATCCACTCTGGCGCGCCTTTGCCACGCGCTCCCTGCAAATCGCGGCATGACCCCAAAGAGGCAGAGGAGGGCAGGGGGCTTTTTGAGCTTCGCCGGGGCTAGAGAGTGCCCGGCGGGCTCCAATCCTTTCCCCTTCCTCGGAGACCCCCATGACCCACGTTGAATCCACCCTTCCGGCGCCGATGTCGCCATCCGCCATCGACTTCGGCGCAGTGTTCGCGGCGCAGGCCGAACAAGCCGCCCGCGAGGCCGAACTGCGCCCAGCCAACAAGGATCGGCTGTTTGATGCCCTGACTGCCGCCGGAATTTCCCATGTTACAGTCACCTTCGACGGTGAGGGCGACAGCGGCCAGATTGAAAGTATCGCGACATGGGCGGGGGAGACGGCTGTCGATTTCCCTGCCGTGGAAATTCCCTATGCCGCCATCACCTGGGACAGCCCCGAAGTCGAGATGCGGCAGCTTTCGCTCGAAGATGTCGTCGAACAGCTCGCCTATGATTTCCTCAGTGACGTCCATGGCGGTTGGGAAAACAATGACGGCGCCTATGGCGAGTTCTGCTTCGACGCCTCTGCCCGCTGCATCCACCTCGAGTTCAACGAACGGTTTACGTCGTCCGAACTCTTCGCCCATGATTTCTGAGGGGGCGGCGATGGCACATCCGTATCACCACGCGCTCTCCTCGGTGAAGAAGTGGGGCGGCAC
>JANPCA010000084.1:0-2535 GCA_031430715.1 Hyphomicrobiales bacterium
GTCATCAAGCTCAATGACGGCGTGCTGATGACCATCCTCAAGCTCGACGGCTTCTCCTTCGAGACGGCGGACCAATCCGAGCTCAACGTCCGGCTTCTGGCCCGCAACGATTTCCTGCGCACGCTCGGCAATTCCCGCTTCGCGCTGACCTCGCACATCATCCGGCGTGAGGTGTTTCCGACTATCCCCTCGAGCTTCGACAACGCCTTCTGCCGCGAGCTCGACGAGCGCTACATGGCGTCGTTGGCCACGAAGCGGATGTTCGTCAACGACATCTACCTCACCCTGCTCCGTCGCAACATGCAGGGCCATGTCGGCACTTTCGATGTGATGATGAAGCGGCTGATGGGCAAACGCGACGCCGCGGGCGAATCCGTCGACGAACAGACGGCGCTCACGGAGCTGTTGGAAGCCGCCGCGGCCCTGAAGCAGAGCCTTGGGCCCTATGGCGCGAAGACGCTTGGGGTGATCAAGCGCGATGGCATCTGGATGTCGGAACCGCTCGCGTTCCTGGTGCAGCTGCTCAATGGCGCCCTGCCCCGCCCGATGGCCCTGCCACGCATGCCGCTCTCCGAAGCGCTGGCGACGAAGCGGATCTCGTTCGGGCGCAACGCCGTCGAGATCAGGGGTGCGTCGCCGGTCGACTCCCGCGTCGGCGCGATGTTGTCGGTCCGCGAATACCCCGCCTACACGGGGCCTGGTTCGATCGACAACCTGCTCGCCGTCCCGCACGAGTTCATCGTCACGCAATCCTTCGGCATCGTCGACCGTGCCGAGGCGCTCTCCACCATCAACCTCATCGATCGCCAGGTCGACATGTCGGACGAAGCCGGCACCATTGTCGCCGAGCACCTCGCCGAGGCCCGCGACGAATTGCTGGGCTCGGCTGCGCTCTATGGCGAGCACCATATGAGCGTCTTCTGCCTCGGCCGAACGATGGCCGACCTGCAGGCCTGCGTTACGGCGGTCGGCGGGGCGCTCACCGACCGCTCGATGCTCTGGACGCGCGAAGACCTCAACTGCGAGCCGGCCTTCTGGGCCATGCTGCCGGGCAATTTCGGCTACATCGCGCGAAAGAGCCTGATCAGCTCGAAGAACCTCGCCGGGTTCATCTCGATGCACAATTACGCCTCGGGCAGGCCAACTGGCGGCCATTGGGGTCTGCCGATCTCGATCCTCGAGACCTCGTCGCAGACGGCGTATTTCTACAACCACCATGTCAGGGACATCGGCAATTTCACCGTCGTCGGCCCGACCGGGTCCGGCAAGACCGTGTTCATGTCCTTCATCTCGGCGCAGACCCTGCGCATCCAGCCAAGACCGAAGCTTGTCTATATCGACAAGGACCGCGGCGCCGAGATCTTCATCCGCGCCATGGGTGGGCAATACGAGGTGCTGACCCCCGGCGACCCCACAGGCTTCAATCCGCTCATGCTGCCGGACAATGGGGCGAACCGGGAATTCCTGTTCCAGCTCTTCAGCTTCATGCTGAAGCCGCCGAGCGATCACGAGACGTTGTCGGCCTCCGAGCAGCAGGTCATCCGCAACGCGGTGAACACGGTGCTCGCCGGCGGCCCGGACGGGCGCACATTGCCGGAATTCGCCACTCTCTTGCGCGGCCGCCTTCGCCAGAACGATGGCGATCTGATGTCGCGGCTCAACAGCTGGGTGGCGCCAGAACAGAAGGGTTGGCTCTTCAACAATCCTGCGGACAATTTCTCCGTCACGTCGATCTTCGGCTTCGACATGACGCGCGTGCTTGACCTGCCCGACATCCGGACGGCAGCGCTGATGTACATCTTCCACCGCATCGAGGAGCTCTTCACCGGTGACCCAGTGATGATCTTCGTCGATGAGGCCTGGAAAATGCTGGAGGACCCGGAGTTTGCCTACTTCATCAAGGACAAGCTGAAGACCATCCGGAAGCGCAACGGCATCGTCGGCCTGGGCACCCAGACGGCCAAGGACATCGTCAAATCGCCGGATGCCAACACGATCATCGAACAGTCGCTCACCAACATCTTCTTCCCGAACGCCAAGGCCGATGACGAGAGCTACAGCCAGGCCTTCCGGCTCAGCCGCCGGGAGGTTGCCTGGATCCGCGAGAACGTGCCGGAGGGGCGGCAGTTCCTGATCAAGTCCGGGCAGGATTCGGTGATCGCCAGACTCGATCTCTCCTCCATGCCCGATCTCATCCGCGTGTTGTCCGGACGGACCGAGACGCTGGCCGAATGCGCCGCCTTGCGCGAGCGCCATGGCGACGATCCCTCGGCCTGGTTGCCGCAGTTCCTCGGGAGGGCGGCATGATAACGTCACGAGTTCTTTGGCGTAGGGTCTTTCAGCATGTGCTTGCGATCTTCGCCTTGTTAGCGGCTGGGATCGGCACCACGCTGGCCGCCGTGCCGCGGCCTATATACCCGACTGCACACATCCCGCTGCTGGTCGGATTGGGCCCGGGCAGACCGGTGGCCATGCCGCCTGCGCTCGCGCTGAGCTGCCCGACATTGAACAGGTTCGCGGTATTGAGCGCCTGCA
>JANPCA010000085.1:0-3833 GCA_031430715.1 Hyphomicrobiales bacterium
CCTGCCGATCGTGCTTGGCAAGGACATTGCAGGCGATCCGGTGATCGCCGATCAGGCGACCATGCCGAATATCCTGAATGCAGGCACCACTGTCTCGGGCAAGACGGTCGGGCTCAATGCCATGATCCTGTCGCTGCTGTACCGCATGGGGCCGGCGCAGTGCCGGATGATCATGATCGATCCCAAGATGCTGGAATTGAAAACCTATGACGGCATCCCGCATCTGCTGGCACCGGTTGTTACCGAGCCGGGCAAGGCCATTCGCGCGCTGAAATGGGCGGTGGAGCAGATGGAGGACCGTTATCGCAAAATGAGCGAGATCAACGTCCGCAGCCTTGCCGGCTTCAACGCCAAGGTGTTGGAGGCGCGGGTTGCCGGCAAGCCGTTCGTCCGCCGCGTGCAGACCGGCTGGGACCCGGAAACGGAATTGCCGATCATCGAGGAGGAAGTGCTCGATTTCGAGCCGATGCCGCTGATCGTCGTGGTGGTGGACGAACTGGCCGACCTGATGATGACCGCCGGCAAGGAAGTCGAATTCCTCATCCAGCGCCTGGCACAAAAAGCCCGCGCCGCCGGCATCCATCTCATCATGGCGACGCAGCGCCCGTCGGTCGATGTCATCACCGGCGTCATCAAGGCCAATCTGCCCACCCGCATCAGTTTCCAGGTCACCAGCAAGATCGATTCGCGCACCATTTTGGGGGAACAAGGCGCGGAGCAATTGCTGGGCAAGGGCGACATGCTGTGGATGGCCGGCGGCAAGCTGGTGCGCGTCCATGGCCCGTTCGTCACCGATGACGAGGTCGAAGCCGTGGCCGAACATTGGCGGCGGCAGGGCCAGCCATCCTATGTGGAGGCCGTCACCGAGGAACCCGCCGATATCGATGGCCAGTTCGATCTGGCCGGCGCCGGCCTGTCGGGTGGCCGTGCCGGCGGCGACGAGGAAGCCGATGTCTATGCCCGCGCCATCGAAGTGGTGGCGGCCGCGCAAAAGGCCTCCACCTCCTATCTCCAGCGGCAATTGCGCGTCGGTTACAACAACGCCGCGCGCCTGATCGAGCGCATGGAACAGGACGGCTTCGTCAGCCGGCCGGACCATGTCGGCCGCCGCGAAGTGCTGATCGATGAACGCGGCGAGCGGCGCTGACATCAAGAGACCATGGCAGCGCCGGGTTCGGAAGTAGACGAAGTTGACGGTTTCGTGAGCTTTTCGGCTGCGCAGCAAGAGGCTCCTGCCGAGGGTGTTTGCGTCGCTTTGACAGTGAAAAAGAACAGCAGCATCGTGCCATGAAAGTCTATCCGTAGGACAGGGATTTGACTGTCCGCGGCACCGGGGACTGGCTTATCCTAGTGGCCCAAACCTGACACTTGGTTCCCATCTGATGGGCCTGCGAATGACGGGAACTGGGACATTGTTGCCGTTTCTGGCGAAAGCGCTGAACGTCGGCTTTTGGCAACTGTGGCCATTCGCGCGTACGCTCTAAGTAAGTCCTGCGGGCTTTAGCGCTTGAACCTCGTCAATTGTTAGACACGGCTTCCGACTATGAATTATGCGATGGCAGCTTGCGCACACCATCGCCATGTCATCGACCCGCGTCACGCTATCCGGCTGAAGTTCCTCAATAGGAATTATATGGTGTGCTTCAATGCACCGCTCACCTCTGTCATCGTAGAGTAATTCCGGCTTAAGACCACAGGCAACGCAATGTAGCTTGCCGTCGTTCTTATTCTTATAGTAATTACGGACCTTTGCTGCGAAGCCTCGGTCCCGCTCCTTGTATGCGTGAAGGCGAGTTAGCATTCGCCCTTCCTTGCCTGTAATTTCCTCTTCGAGGTCGGTTTCGGGCAGGCTCTCAACCTTTATTAATTCGGTCGCTGATCCGACATTCGTCATTCCGAAATGTTCAGCCTGCGCCTCGATATATACGTCTGCCTTTTTTCGTATCAGCGACGAGTTCACGCCAGCCATTATTGCGTCGCGATGTGCCCGAATGGCGTCAGCAATGATTGGATAGTTGTGTTGAAAGGTATCAACACCTGCGAGGTCGGCGGCGATTGCGGCAAACCGATCTTGCAGATCCACCTCGAATTTTGTGTGCAGAATGAACACGCGCAAAGGTGCGAGGGTCACGGTGATGCCGTCATCCTCGATCACATCGAAATCCATGGCGTCCATTACAAACGCCTTGTTTTCTAGCGGGAACGCTATTGGCTTTTGGTGATCTTCACGCGCGGGTTCAGGCAAGCGGGCCACCGCCATAACGAGCTGGGGCAGGTGAAGCTTTTGGCGGTTGTTTGCATTAAACTTCCGCAGCCGAGGCTTGCCCTGCGCTTTCATCCCGCGAACTTCAGCGGGCATGGTGAGGTTCAACGCTTCAATGAATACATTGATTTCGCGGTCTTGGAGGCTGTCTGCTGGAACATACTCGAACTCGCCCCGTCCCCCAGAAGAGCGCCATCGTACCGAGCAAGTTGTCATTTGGGTCGCGTCTCCTCGATTTCGCCCTAGCACCCATCAACATAATGTGCGATTCTCTCACTCATTCAAGGCGAGTTGACATGGCGTTGTTAAATGAGCAAGGCAAGCCCGTTCCCGCTCTGTTCTGATTAGGAGATAGGCCCTGTCGTACTCCGTTGCCTCATTTTTCTCAGGCATTGGCGGGCTGGACTTGGGACTGGAGCGCGCCGGTTTTGGGGTTCGTTTTCAGTGCGAAGTGAAGCCGTTCTGCCGGGACATTCTTCGCCAGCATTGGCCCGATCTGCCCCTCAATACGGACATTAGGAAGCTCGATGACGCAGATATCCCTGAAACTGATATCTGGGCGGCAGGATTCCCCTGCCAAGACCTCTCGCTTGCGCGAATGGGGCCAAGGTCTGGACTTCGAGGGAACCAGTCTGGACTCTTTCATGACTTTATGCGGCTCGTTGGAGGACGTCGTCCAAGAGCCATTATCCTCGAAAACGTGCACGGCCTTCTCTCTAGCCACGGAGGACGCGACTTCGCTGTCGTACTCAAGGCGCTGGACGAACTCGGGTATGGCGTCGCATGGCGTGTGCTTAACAGTAAAGACTTTGGAGTCCCCCAGCAGCGTCGCCGAGTCTACATTGTTGCCATGCATCGAGACGCAAGAGGTGCCGGAGAAGTACTTTTTGAGCCAGAATGCGGCGACTGGAATTTTAAGAAGGGTCGACCGGATGGGCAGAAATCTGCCTCCATCTTTCAGGCAATCCTTGGAGATCCTGTCAAAGGCCCTCTAGTCAAAAGCGTCGCTCACTGCATCTACGCTGAGTCGGCACGGCACACTGGCACAGACTGGTCTCGCAACTATGTCTGGTATCCAGATGGGCGTGTTCGCCGCTTCACCCCTAACGAGGTAGAGCGGGTGCAGGGCTTCCCTGAAGATTGGACTCGTCCGCATGGGTTCGACGAGCGCCAATCAGATAGAATCGACAGTCTGCGATATCACGCCGTAGGCAATGCTGTGACGCCGCCCGTCGCAGAGTGGGTTGGCGCTCGACTTGTTCGGGTAATGGCGCAGCAGGATCAAGACATGCTGGCTGGTAGCGTGCGGGCATTAGGCCAGCGCTAATTTTTGGTCTTCGAGTTGAGATTCGTACTTCATGACCCCACTCCTTGGGTTGATTACGAATCGCTTAACCATCTTGGGCGTGTAGCTGCCAAGCCACTCAACAATAGGTGGATGGCAGCTTCTGTCGCAAGCAGCCGTTCTGAGACAGACACAGAAATGACCGAAACTGAGTCGAAAGCAGCCTTTGCTGCCGGGAGTACCCAACGTCAGATTTTGACCATTAGCCGCGAAGGAACAGCCCCG
>JANPCA010000086.1:0-6849 GCA_031430715.1 Hyphomicrobiales bacterium
TGGGAAACTCAAAGCTCTGGCTGACACATGAGTTACGGTGACAGTGCATTTGAGTTACGGTGACAGAGTTACGAGTTACATTGCGCGCATTACGGTCATTACGGTCATTACGGTAATTACGGTGACATCATTACGCATTACGGCATTACGGTGACAGTGCATTCAATAGACATTCGCTCTCGCGCGAAGTTGGATTCCGCATTACGGTGACAGTGCATTCAATAGACATTCGCTCACGCGCGAAGTTGGATTCCGGTGTTCGCCGTACGATGGAACGGGTGTGGGTCTGGGAGGTTACATGGCGCAAAGGGCGTTCCCGGCACCCGCATGGAAGCGGGCCATCGCACAACAGCGGGCCTCAGAAACTCCACTCCTTCGCCTTGGCGACGATGAAGTCGCGGAACACCGTCACCCGCTTGGTTTCCTTGAGCTCCTCGGGATAGACAAAGTACGTATCGAACTCCGGCGTTTCCACCGTCAAATCGATCTGCACGAGGCTCGAATCGGTGGCGACGATGTAGTCGGCAAGGGACGCGATGCCCATGCCGGCCTGGACGGCGCGGCGCAGGCCATAGGCGTTGTTGACGCGCACTGAAACAGGCCGCGGATCGCCCTCGGCGCGGCCGACCGTCTCCAGCCAGTTGACCGTGGTCAGGTAATTTGGCGCCTGGCCAAATGTGAGGATCTGGTGCTTGTCCAGATCCTCGATCGACTTCGGGATGCCGTGCTTCTTCACATATTCGGTCGATGCATAGATATGATGATGCACGGTGAAGAGCTTGCGCTGGATGAGATCGGGCTGGGTGGGCCTGCGCAATCTGATTGCCACGTCGGCCTCGCGCATCGAGAGGTCCAATTCGCGGTCGTCGAGCAGCAGGGTCACGTTGATCTGCGGATAGAGTTCGCGGAATTCGCTTAAGCGCGGCGTCAGCCAGACGGACCCCAATCCCACGGTCGTGGTGATACGCAATTCGCCCGATGGCTTCTCGCGCGAATCCATCAGCCGCGTCTGGGCGGCGGTGAGCTTGGTGAAGACCTCATGGGCCGTGCGGTACAGCATCTCGCCCTGTTCGGTGAGGATCAGTCCCCGGGCATGGCGGTGGAACAGCGGTACGTTCAGGGCGTCCTCAAGCGCGCTGATCTGGCGGCTGACGGCCGATTGCGACAGACCCAGATCATGGCCCGCGTGGGTGAAGCTGCCGGCATCGGCCACGGCGTGGAAGATGCGCAGCTTGTCCCAATCCATCACATTATTCAGCGGCATGGCGCACCTCCGCCCGGTCATGAAGCCAGCGTTCGGCTTCCAGGGCGGCCATGCAGCCCAGCCCCGCGGCGGTCACCGCCTGGCGGTAAATATCGTCGGTCACGTCTCCCGCCGCGTAGACGCCTTCGATGGCGGTGGCGGTGGAGCGCGGTTCGGTAATCAGGTAGCCGCCCTGCTTGAAGGGCAATTGCCCCTCGAAGAGTTCGGTCGCCGGCTTGTGGCCGATGGCGATGAAGATGCCGTCGACGCTCAGGTCCTCCGTGGCGCCGGTCTTCACATTGCGCAGGCGGGCATGGGTCACGCCTTTCGGATTGCTGGTGCCCACCACATCGTCGAGGGCCGTGTCCCAGATGACCTTGATCTTGGGGTTGGCGAAGAGGCGGTTCTGCAGGATGCGTTCGGCCCTGAATTCGCCCCGGCGATGAATGACGGTCACCTCGCTGGCGAAATTGGTGAGGAACAGGGCTTCCTCCACGGCGGTGTTGCCGCCGCCCACCACCAGCACCTTCTTGTTGCGGTAGAAAAAGCCGTCGCAGGTGGCGCAGGCCGAGACGCCGAAGCCTCGGAAAGCCTGCTCGGCGGGAAGATCGAGCCATTTCGCCTGGGCGCCGGTGCAGATGATGAGGGCGTCGCAGGTGTATTCCTGGCCCGAATCGCCTTTCAGCCAGATGGGGCGGCCGCGCAGCCGCACCTCGGTGATGGTGTCGGAAACGACTACGGTTCCCACATGTGCCGCTTGCGCCTTCATCTGCTCCATCAGCCACGGCCCCTGGATCACATCCGCAAAGCCCGGATAGTTCTCGACATCGGTGGTGATGGTAAGCTGGCCTCCCGGCTGGATGCCCTCGATGAGCAGGGGCTCAAGCATGGCGCGGGCGGCGTAGATGGCGGCAGTATATCCTGCTGGCCCCGATCCGAGGATCAGGACGCGGGCGTGACGGGCTCGCATGGAGGGCTCCACTTGGCTATGAGAAATTAGCATAGCTCATATGGGACGAACGGCAAGGCCGTTACAAGGGGTTGTGAGCAGTCCGCTTCGGCAAGGCCGCAATATTGTGTTCCGGGCCGGGGACAAGTGTGCGGATATCGGCCAGGGCCCGTTCCGCCACGATCTCGGCAAAGGGCTTGGGCCGGCCATAAAGGTAGCCTTGCAGCAGGCCGCAGCCCTCGGCGCGCAGCACGGAGGCCTGGTGTTCAGTTTCGATGCCTTCGGCCACCACCTCGATGCCGAGTTCTCCCGCCAGCCCGATGATGGCCCGGATGATGGCCAGGTTGGCGGGGGTCGTGTCGATCCCCGCGACAAAGGAGCGGTCGATCTTCACCTTAGAGAAGGCGTAGCGCTGCAGGTAGCTGAGGGAACTGTAACCTGTGCCGAAATCGTCGAGCGCCAGGCGCACCCCCAGCCCGCGCAAATCGTCGAGGACGCGGCCGGCAATAGCCTCGCTTGAGAGAATGACCGTTTCGGTCACCTCAAGGACCAGCCGCGAGGCGGCAAGACAAGTATCCTGGAGGGCCTGCTTCACCACCTCGACGATTCCCGCCGAGCGGAACTGGTTGGGCGATACATTGACCGCCACGCGGATATTGGCGGGCAGCAGCACGGCCTGGTGGCAGGCGCGGTTGATGGCCCAATTGCCGAGTTCGGGCATGAGCCCCGCGTCTTCCGCCACCTGGATGAATTCGGAGGGTGGCAGGAAACCGCGGCGGCGGTGGTTCCAGCGCATCAGGGCCTCGTAGCCCACCGTCTGCAAGGTGGCGGCTGACACGATGGGCTGATAATAAAGCACGAGCTCATCGGCGGGGATGGCATCGCGCAATTCGCCCTCCAGCGCCTTGCGCCGCAGCATGCGCGATTTCATCTCGTGGTCGAAGATGCGGAAGCCGTTCCGGCCCCTGGCCTTCACATGGTAGAGGGCGAGGTCGGCGTGGGTCAGCAATTCCTCGGCATTGGCGGCGTGGGCGGGATAGATGGCGATGCCGACGCTGGCGCCGACCTGGGCCACGTGGCCGTCGATGTCGATGGGAGCGCGGAGCGACTTGACGATCCTGGCCGCCACGGCATCGGCATCCATGTAGCAGTGCCGCCCGGTCATCAGCATGGCGAATTCATCGCCGCCCAGCCTGGCCAGCAGGGCATTCGCCCCGGCGATGGGCTGCAGCCTGGCCGCCACGGTGCGCAGCACGGCGTCGCCCGCCCCATGGCCAAGAAGATCGTTCACTTCCTTGAAATTGTCGAGGTCGATGGTGAAGAGCACGCATTCGGCGGTTTGCGCGCGGGTCGCCTCGTTCAGGTGATTGAGGAACTTGAAGCGGCTGGCGGCTCCAGTCAGGGCGTCGACATTGGCCTGGCGCTCAATCATCGCCATGCCCTGAACGCGCTCGGTGGCATCCTGAATGGTGCCCTCGATGAAAATCGGGCAGCCCGCGGCATCGCGCACGTACCAGGCATTCTCGGTGATCCAGAAGCGCTCGCGAGTCCGGTGGCGGTAGACCTCGGAGACAAAGTCGCGGACGCCAGCGTGCGATTTCAGCAGTTCCTTAAACAGGGCGGAGCGGCCGGGATCGACGTACCAATTGCCTGAAGCGGCGGTCACCGCCACCATGTATTCGGCTTCCGAGCCATAGCCGTTCAGGGTGGCCAGGGCCTTGTTGATCTTGACCGGAGCGCCGTCGAGCTGGTCGCGGTAGATGCCGCAGATGGCATTGTCGAAAAGACTGCGGTATTCGGCCTCGGCCTGCAATCTTGCGCCATCGCCGCCGGTGCTCTCGACCGATATCAATGCGCCGCCACCAGCCACGGGGTGGGCCGTCAGGCGCAGCGTTGGGCCATCGCCGCGGTCGAGGAACACCACGCGGGAATCGCCGTCCACGTCGGCGCGTACAGTGGCCAGCAGGGTTGGAAACGCTTCGGCGCCGGATCCCAGAAGCTGCCGGGCCGCCCTATTGCAATGGCGCACGCCGCCATCCGGCCCGACCAGCACGAGGCCGCCGGGCAGGGCATCAAGCGCGCCGCGCGGCAGCAGAACGCGCCCACCGTCAAAGGGTGCGCCGTCAGGCCTGACCTGTCGCTTCCGGGTTGGCATGCTGTTCATGTGGTGGAAGGGTTTCCGGCAGTCGGTTGTCGAACACGTCAACTATCGGGAAAATGTCTTAAGGTTGCGTAATTATTACTGTTCAATCCCAGATAGAAAGCCGCAATTCCAGCACCCTTAGGTATCAGCCCTTCACCGCGGCACAAAGCCAGCCTATCCTGATTCCATGAAGGGCGGGGCCGAACTTGACTTAACCGACTGGAAGATCCTGCGCGAGCTCCAGCGCGACGGGCGCGTCACCAATGTCGAGTTGGCGGGCCGGGTGGGGCTGTCGCCGCCGCCCTGCCTCAGGCGTGTGCAGGCGCTCGAAAAGGCAGGCCTCATCACGGGTTACCGGGCTGTACTCGACGCGCAGGCGCTGGGCTTCGAGGTGCGCATGCTGGTGACGGTGGGCCTCAAGATTCAATCGGAACCGGAGATCAAGGCCTTCGAGGCCCTGGCCACTTCCTGGCCACTGGTGCGCGAGGCCTATGCCATATCGGGGGAGGCGGACTTCCTTCTCAAATGCACCGGCACCTCCTTGACACAGCTGCAGGACTTCATCATCCGGGATCTCTCGGCGGCGGCCAATGTCGCCAACGTCAAGACCACGCTCATCCTGCGCGTGTCGAAATACGAGCCCGGAGTCCCCATTCCATGACGGCCACGCGCTCCGGCTGGTTCAGCCTGACCGCCGCGGCCGCCACGGCTGTGGTGGTGGGCTATACCTCGACCATCGTGCTGGTCATGGAAGCGGCCCGCGCGGTGGGCGCCACGGCCTCCCAGCAGGCCTCCTGGGCCGCCGCCCTGTGCTTCGGCATGGCGGTCTCGACCCTGTTTTTGTCATGGCGTTACCGCATACCGGTCATCACCGCCTGGTCGACGCCCGGTGCCGTGCTGATCGCCACCAGCGACGCGGGCGTCCCTTATGCCAATGGGCTCGGTGCTTTCGTGGTGTCAGGCCTGCTGATGGTGGCCGCCGGGCTTCTGAAACCGCTGCAACGGGCCATCGAGAAGATTCCGGCCCCGCTGGCTGCAGCCATGCTGGCGGGCGTCTTGCTGCGCTATGCGCTGGGAGTTCCAGGCGCCGCGGCGGCATCGCCCCTCACCATCGTGCCGCTCATTGTGGTTTATTTCGGCCTCAGGCTGACCTTTCCGCTCTATGCGGTGCCGGCCGTCGTGGCGCTGGGCGTCGGCATGGCGGCCATCGGCGGCGGCTTTGGCCGTGGCTGCTGCACCATCGGCCTCACGGCGCTGGAATGGACCACGCCCGCCTTCGACGGGCAGACCATCCTGTCGATCGGCGTGCCCCTGTTCCTGGTCACCATGGCGTCCCAGAACCTGCCGGGCTTCGCGGTGTTGCGGGCCGCCGGTTACAAGCCGCCGGTGCAGCCCGCGCTCCTGGTGACGGGGGCGGCCTCGGCGGTGTTGGCGCCGTTCGGCGGCCATGCCGTCAACCTGGCGGCGATCACCGCCTCCATCGTCACCGGCCCCGATTGCCATCCCGATCCCGATAAGCGCTGGCTGGTGGCCTGGCCCTATGCGGCGCTCTACCTGCTCATCGGCCTGATGTCGGCGAGCGTCATCGCGGTCTTCGGCAGCCTGCCCGCCGCACTCATCACGGCGATCGCCGGCCTCGCCCTGTTCTCGCCGCTGATGGGCGCCATCACCGCCATGCTGAAGGAGCCGCGCGACATCGAGACGGCCCTCGTCACCTTCCTGGTCACCGCCTCGGGCCTGACGATCGCAGGGGTCGGCTCGGCCTTCTGGGGACTGGCAGCGGGGCTGGTGCTGTTCGCGGCGCGGCATGTGAAGGAGATGGGGAAGTGGTAGGGGGTGGGGGTCCGCACACTCACCTTCAAAACCAGACGCGCGGCACCAGCCCTCATCCCCCTTCGGGACCTTCTCCCATGGCTTTGCCACGGGAGAAGGCGCTTGAGACGATGTGCCTTCGCCCGTGGCAAAGCCATGGGAGAAGGTGGCCGACAGGCCGGATGAGGGCTCTTTCCGCGAGTCCCGCCCTACAAAGTTACTAAAGCAACTTGCCTTGCTTTCCTGACGTTTCCTTCGCTGCTTTCTTGAATCCCTCGGTATGGCCGAAGGGAACTTGCGGACGTTTGCCCGCGAAAAGATCGCCGACGGTGACGATTTGCAATTTGGGGAACTTGCCGAATCCGGTGTCGTAAATTCCGGCGCTGGCCGCCTCGGCGATCATCGGCTGGGTCGGTTCCACCAGGCAAAGGAACAGGCCCATGGGGGCCTTCTCGCGGTCGAGCACGCCTTTCAGGTCGCGGATCATGGCGACGGAGACGCTGTCGCCGCCCTTCACCGAGACGATGGCGCGCTCGGTGGTCTTGCCGTCGGGCTTGAAATAGATCAGGCCGTCGATGCCTCCGTCAGCGCCCTTCTTTTTGTTGCCGTAGGGCACAGCGTCGACCAGCGACACCGCCCACCACTGGAACTGATACTTGTCCTGCGTCGCCAGCGCACGAGCGCCCTCAAGATCCTTCGGCA
>JANPCA010000087.1:0-19505 GCA_031430715.1 Hyphomicrobiales bacterium
GTTTGCGCCGCGTTGTCGAAATTTTTTTGGACAAGACCCGCAGTCTAATGAAGATCTGCCACCGGATAAAAGGACCAGACCCCTGAAAGCTCCAGCGAAGAACACCGCTGCACGTGAACGTGCCGCGAAACCGAAAGCCGCTACCAAGCGCGTGGCATCCAAGGCCAGGAATACGCCCAAGGTAAAGACGGCGGCGAAAGCCAGGAAACCCGCCAAACCCGTCAAGACGGTGGCCAAGCCGAAAGCCAAGACCAAGCCGGCGGAGAAGGCAAAAGCCAAATCAAAGACCGTTGTGAAGCAGAAGGTGATTGTCTGGAAGAAAGTGGCAGCCAAGCCAAAGGCAGCCGCCAAGCCGAAGGCGGTTGCGAAGAAGAAAGCCGTTGCCAAGCCGGAGGCTGTCGCCAAGCCGAAAGTCGTGGCCAGGGTTGCCCGAGCCGCGAAGCCAAAGCCGATCGAAACCGCAACCGTTCCTATCGTCTCCATTGCGACGGTAGCCGTAGCGCCCCTTGTAAGCCGGCCGAAGCTGGCAAGACCACGGCCCGCAAAAATCAAGGCTCCTGCTTCGCCAACCAAGCCGACAGCGCTGGGCACCGTGCTCGACCAGCTCGACGATGCCAAGGCCGAACAGATCGTCACCATCGATCTCGACGGCAAGTCGGCCATTGCCGATACCATGGTGGTGGCGACGGGCCGCTCCAACCGCCATGTCGGCGCCATCGCCGACCAGCTGGTTGAAAAGCTGAAAGCGGCCGGCTTCCGCGACATCAAGGTCGAGGGCATGCCGCAATGCGACTGGGTGCTGGTCGATGCCGGCGACGTGGTGGTGCATATCTTCCGCCCGGAAGTGCGCAGCTTCTATAATCTCGAAAAACTCTGGTCGGAACACGCCCCCAACGAGCGCATCGTGGGCTGAGGCCCTTGCGGCTCTCGATCCTCGCCGTGGGCCGGTTGAAGGCCGGCCCCGAGAAGCTTCTGGCCGAGGACTATCTGACACGCGCCGGGGGCCTCGGTCGGAAGGCCGGCATCGGACGCATCGACATGCGCGAATTTCCCGAGTCGCAAGCCCCCCAACCCGCTGCCCGCATGGCGGAGGAAGCCGGACTGCTGGCCGAAGCCCTGCCGCCCAAGGCCCTGTCCATCGTGCTTGACGAGCGCGGCAAGGCAATGGCCAGCGCAGCCTTCGCCGCCCTCCTGCGCCGCCACATGGATGCGGGCGAGGCTGACATCGCCTTCTTGATCGGCGGCCCCGACGGCCATGGCGCCGAAACCCGCGAGCGGGCCGCAACTCTGCTCTCCTTCGGCCCCATGACCTGGCCCCACCGCTTGGCTCGCGTCATGCTGCTCGAACAAATTTACCGGGCGGTGACGATTATGGTTAATCATCCCTATCATCGGCCCTGAGTCGCCAGGCCGCAATTCGAACAAGGGGCAAACTTAGGCTTTTCACTCTGAATGACAGCTTTCGCCAAATCCAAGGTAGCCCTCCTGCTGGCCTCTCTATCGCTGGCCGCACCTGCCATGGCCGAGGACCAGCAACAGCTGCACACAATCGAACAGCAGATCGAAAGCTCGAAGGCCGCCGAGATCCGCATCGCCGCCGAAATCGCCGCCGCCATCCGGGAGCAGGATGGGGTGGCCGAGAAACTTGTGGCCATCACCGCCTCGATCAAGACCCAGGAATCAACCATCGCCGCCAGCGAGACCGAATTGGCCAAACTTGGCCAGGACCGCGTGTTGCTCTTAGCCGATCTGGGCGAGAAGCAGGACGTGCTCTCCGAGCTCCTGGCCGGCCTGCAGCGCCTCGAACAGAACCCGCCGCCGGCCCTGGTGGTCAATCCCGATGACGTGCTGGCGGCTCTCCGCGGTGCCATGCTGCTCGGCACCATCGTGCCGGAATTGCACGCCGAGGCGGAGAAGCTGGTGGCCGAACTCGACCGCCTGAACCAGTTGGAAGCCCGCATCAACGAGCGCAAATCCGCCGTCGCCCAGGACATCGCCAGGCTCGAGGCGGCGCGGGGCGATTTGTCCGGCCTGGTGGCCCGCAAGAAGCAACTGGTGTCGCGCGGGGCTGCCGACCTCAAAGGCGAGCAGAAGCGCATCGCGCAACTGGGCGACAAGGCCAAGTCATTGAAGCAATTGCTGGCCAGTCTCGCCGAAGAGCGCCAGCGCGCCGCAGCGGAAGCAGCCTCGAAGGCGCGCACCGAAGCCGAGGAGAGGAAGCGCCAGGAGGATCTGCAACGCCGCCCGCGCCTGGTCTTCAAGGACGCCAAGGGCAAGCTCGCCATGCCGGCGCAAGGCAAGATCGTGCGCCGCTTCGGCGAGGCCGATGGCCTCGGCAATGCCACGCAGGGCCTGATGATTGCCACCCGCCAGGGCGCCCAGGTGACCACCCCCGCCGATGGCAAGGTTGAGTTCGCCGGACCCTTCCGCTCCTATGGCCAGGTGCTGATCGTGAACCCCGGCGGCGGCTATCGCGTGCTTCTGGCCGGCATGGACAAGATCACGGCGGAGGCGGGCGAATTCCTCCGCGCCGGCGAACCGGTGGGCGAAATGGGCGGCGGCCCCGCTTCCGTCACACTTTTCGGTGATGTGGTGCGGGACGGCCGTCCTGTGCTTTATATAGAGTTTCGTAATAGCACTGAGGCTATCGATTCTGGTCCGTGGTGGGCCGGCGGCATGAAAGAGGCGCGTGGATGAATAACTATTCGAAGGTGCAAAATTTCGGTCTGGTTCTGGCGGGCGCCGTCTCGGCCTCCCTCCTGTGGCACGCCTTCGGGGCGGCGGGTGCCGCATCCAACGCCGATACCTACAAGCAGTTGAACCTGTTCGGCGATGTCTTCGATCGCGTCAGGGCGGATTATGTCGAGGAGCCCAACGAGGGCCAGATGATCGAGGCGGCCATCAATGGCATGCTGGCTTCGCTCGATCCCCATTCGAGCTTCATGAACGCCAAGCAGTTCCAGGACATGAGCGTCCAGACGCGCGGCGAATTCGGCGGCCTGGGCATCGAGGTCACCATGGAGAACGGTGTCATCAAGGTGGTCTCGCCCATCGACGACACGCCAGCCGCGCGCGCCGGCATCATGGCCAATGACCTGATTGTCAAGATCGACGGCGAGGACATCCAGGGCCTGACCCTGAACGAGGCCGTCGACCGCATGCGCGGCAAGGTGGGGGCGCCCATCACACTGACCATCAAGCGTGACAAGCAGGACAGCTTCGAGCAGAAACTGGTGCGCGACCGCATCAGGGTGCAGTCGGTCAAATTCAACATCGAAGGCAACGACATCGGCTATATCCGCATCAGTTCCTTCACCGAGCAGACCCAGGAAGGCCTGGAAAAGGCCATGACGCATTTCCGCACCACGCTGGGCGACAAGGCCAAGGGCTATATCATCGACCTGCGCAACGATCCGGGCGGCTTGCTCGACATGGCGATCTCGGTCTCCGACAGCTTCCTCGACCGCGGCGAAGTGGTCTCGACCAGGGGCCGCCATGCCGACGAGACCCAGCGCTTCAATGCCACCAGGGGTGATCTTGCCAACGGCAAGCCGGTCGTGTTGCTGATCAACGGCGGTTCGGCCTCGGCCTCGGAAATCGTCGCCGGTGCGCTCCAGGACCACAAGCGGGCAACCTTGATCGGCACAAGGAGCTTCGGCAAGGGCTCGGTGCAGACCATCATCCCGCTGGGCGGGCAAGGAGCGCTGCGCCTGACCACGGCGCGTTACTATACGCCGGCCGGCCGCTCCATCCAGGCCAAGGGCATCGACGCCGACATCGTCATCGAGCAGGAATTGCCGCCCGAACTTAAAGGCAAGGACGTCTCGACCGAGGGCGAGGCGGGCCTGCGCGGCCATCTCACCAACGAAACCGGCGGCGACGAGGGCGGTGGCTCGTCCGCCTATGTGCCCGAGGACCGCACCAAGGACATGCAGCTGAAGGCGGCCATCGATCTGCTCAACGGCGTCAAGGTGGTGAGCAACGTGAAGCCCAAGGAATCCGCATCGCCCAAGGGCGCCGCCCCCGAGACCACGCCGAACTGAAGCGGACGCGGATATCTTGCCTTCCCCGCGCGCCCTGCGTTGGGAAGGAGATGCGCCCCACCGTAGGCCCGCAACGGCGCTGGACGTGGCCTTGCCCCGCCGTTAACGTCATGTCCCGTGTCCACGTCCCACGTCATCGACCCGTCGCTGCTCGAAGCCTTCATCGCCGAAGCCAAGGCTTCGGGCGGCTCCGAACTGGCGAATTATCAGCTCCTCGTCATCCAGCTCTGCAAGGCCCTGGGCCTGCCCCAGCCCGCCATGGCCAAGGACGACCTCGGCCAGAACGATTATGTCTTCGAGCGCCGCATCACCTTCAAACATACCGATGGCACCTCAACGGCCGGCCGCATCGATTGCTACAAGCGCAATTGCTTCGTGCTGGAGGCCAAGCAATCGGCCAAGCGCCACCGCAACGCGCCCGATGAAAAGCAACTCGCCCTCCTGCCGCAGAACAACGCCGCGCCGAAACTCATCGCCCGCAAGGGCTGGGACCAGATCATGGCCGCCGCGCGCAAACAGGCGGAGGACTATGCCCGGGCGCTGCCCGTCGATCACGGCTACCCGCCTTTCCTGCTGATCGTCGATGTCGGCCACGTCATCGAGGTCTATGCCGATTTCTCCGGCCTCGGAAAGGACTATGCCCATTTCCCGGACAAGCAGTCCTTCCGCATCGCGCTCGATGATTTGCGCGACGGAGAGGTGCAAAAGCGCCTCGCCGCCATCTGGCGGGACCCGCAAAGCCTGAACCCCATGCTGAAATCGGCCGAGGTGACGCGCGACATCGCCGCCCGCCTGGCCAAAATCGCCGCCGCCCTCGAACGGCGTAGGCATGACCCAAAGGACGTCGCCGAATTCCTCATGCGCTGCCTCTTCACCATGTTCGCGGAGGATATCGGCCTCATTCAAGACAAGGCCTTCGAGAAGCTTCTGGGTCAGCTCAGGGAAACCCCCGCCAATTTCGTGCCCGCCCTGCAAAGCCTTTGGACCGTCATGAATACCGGCGGCTACTCGCCGCATTTCAATGCCACGCTGAAGAAGTTCAACGGCGGATTGTTCCGGGGGCAAAAAGCGCTGCCGCTCGAACCCGATGAGATCGCCGAGCTGCACATCGCCGCCCAGCAGGATTGGCGCGATGTCGAACCCGCCATTTTCGGCACCTTGCTGGAACGCGCCCTTGATCCCGCCGAACGCTCCAAGCTTGGCGCCCATTACACGCCGCGCGCCTATGTCGAGCGCCTGGTCATCCCCACCATCATCGAGCCATTGCGCGCCGATTGGCAGGATGTTCAGGCCCACGCCTCCGATCTCATTGCGCAAGGAGAAGACCTGAAGGCGCTTGACGCGGTGCGCCGCTTCCACCGCAAGCTCTGCACCACAAGGGTGCTCGATCCCGCCTGCGGCACCGGCAATTTCCTCTATGTGGCACTCGAGCTGATGAAGAAGCTCGAAGGCGAAGTGCTGAAAGTGATGAGCGACTTAGGGGGCGAACCGGATCGTTACGCCGACTACCCGGAGGAGGCGCGCGGCGTTTTGAAGGGCCAGCGCCTGGCCCGCAGCGCCGGGCGTTTTACCGTGGAACCACACCAGTTCTATGGCCTCGAACTCAATCCGCGCGCCGTGCCCATCGCGGACCTGGTGTTGTGGATCGGTTATCTCAAATGGCAGCTCCGCACCGGTGGCCTCAGCGCCATTCAGGAGCCGGTGCTAGATGAATACGAGACCATCACCCATCAGGACGCGGTGATTATTTATGATAAGCAGGAATTGCTGCGTGGGAGCGATGGCAAGCCCCTGTCGCGCTGGGATGGTGTCACGAAGAAACTCCACCCCATCACCGGCGAGGAAATCCCCGATCCGGATGCCACGGTGCCGCTCTACAAATATGTCAACCCGCGCCCCGCGCCCTGGCCGGAGGCGGATTTCATCGTCGGCAATCCGCCCTTCATCGGCGGCAAGGACATGCGCCAGGAATTGGGCGACGGCTATGCCGAAGCCTGCTGGAAGGCGAGGCCGCAACTGCCGGGCGGTGCCGATTTCGTCATGCACTTCTGGGACGAGGCGGCCATGCGTCTGACGCGCAAGGGCACGGCGAAACAGCCCAATCCCCTGCGCCGCTTCGGCTTCATCACCACTAATTCCATCACCCAGACGTTTTCGCGCCGCGTCATCGAGCGCCACATGGCGGCAAAGCAGCCGCTCTCCCTGATCTTCGCCGTGCCCGATCACCCCTGGCTCAAGGCCTCCGACAAGGCCGCCGTGCGCATCGCCATGACGGTGGCGGAAAGTGGCGACAAGCAAGGAGTGCTGGCGGAGGTGGTTTCGGAAGCTGGATTGAACACAGACACGCCGAAAGTTGAACTGTTAAACCACGCAGGGACGATTCATTCACAACTCAAATTGGGGAGTGATGTTTCATCCACAATAAATTTACAGGCGAATCAGAATCTATCTTATCGAGGCGTCTGTATCGGGGGCGATGGCTTTGTGATTGAGAATCCGAGCCTTGCAGAAAAATATAGGCGAGAATGCTTGGGTATAATCAAACCGATCAGAAACGGGCGAGATATCGCTCGTCGACCCATTGAACGCTGGGTTATTGATGCTTTTGGTTACACCGAGGAAGAGTTGAGATTAAAGGCAACAAGTGTTTACAGCCACCTCCTAGACAACGTTCGACCAGTACGGCAGACGAGCAAACGCGAATCTTATAGAAGAAATTGGTGGATATTTATGGAACCTCGTTCAGAGTTCCGAGAGTCCGTCGAGGCAATTGCAAGTTATTTAGTCACTCCAATGACATCAAAACATCGTTACTTCATTTCCGTCTCCAAAGACTTCATTAGCGACCAGGGATTGGTGCTTATATCAACTACGAATTATACAATTCAGGCAATTTTATCAAGCAGAATTCATGTTTACTGGACTCTCGTAACGAGTGGATACTTGGGCGTGGGAAATGATTCTAGATACAACAATAGCATTTCTTTTTCGAAATACTCCTTCCCCGATCTCGGCACACGCCCCGCGCTGAAGGACCGCCTGCGCGAATTGGGCGAACGCCTGGATTCCTTCCGCAAACAGCGCCTCGCCGAACACGCCTTCCTCACCATGACCGGACTCTACAACGCGCTCGAACGCCTGCGCGAGATCGACAATGGCATCGGCGCGGCGCTTAACCCCGCCGAGCGCGATGTGCATCAGGCGGGCCTCATCTCGGTGCTGAAGGACATCCACGATGACATCGACCGCGCCGTGCTCGCCGCCTATGGCTGGGAAGACCTGATCCCGGCGCTGGTGGGAAAGCCCGGCGGCACCGTGCCGTCCGATCACAAGTCAGAAACCCAGCAAGCCGCCGAGGAAGACCTGCTCACCCGCCTCGTGGCCTTGAACCACGCCCGCGCCGAAGAGGAGAAGCGCGGCCTCATCCGCTGGCTCAGGCCCGACTATCAGCAGGCCAAGCTCGACCTCAAGGCTCCAAAACCCGAGGCCGCCGAACTCGATCTCGAAGTCATCGAAGGCGAGACCCGCCCCAAATGGCCAGCCGACGGCCTCGAACAGATCAAACTGGTCCGCGATCTCCTCGCCCGCGCCGCAAGCCCCCTCGCCTCAGCCGCCATCGCCAGCACCTTCGACGGCCGCAACTCGGCCCAACGCAAGGACCGCGTCACCCGCGTCCTCGAAACCCTCACCGCCACCGGCGCCGCCCGCAGCACCGGCACCCCCTCGGACCCGCGCTACTTCGTCCCCAAGTAAACCGCTGTGCATTGGCGGGGAATCCAGTGCCCGCCTACGCCTTCCACCCCGCCAGCGTCACCGTCAGCCTCGGAGGCGCCACACCGAGCAAGCGCTTGTCGGCGGTGATCATCCTGGCGCCGAGGCGTTTGGCCAGCACCAGATAGAGGCAATCGAAAAGCGGATGCTTGAGTTCAAGCGCCAACTCCGTTGCTTCTTGCAGCAATGTCTCATCAACATGCCAAACATCGATGAGCGCCTCGATCTTGCCACACAGGCCGACGACCACCTCCTCGCCGATCAGTTCTTTCCGCCAGTTCTTCCATGCCGCATTGATCGTCTCGATTGCCAGGAAGCGCGGTGCGTGCAGCGTAACCCCCGAGGTCAGCAATTGCCGCGCCGCATCGCCGTCAACTTCGGGAACGAACCACTTGAGTGCGACGCTGGCATCGACCACCAGTTCCGTCACTCAAGTCCCTCGCGCCGTTCCTCAGCGGTGAGCTCCGGCACCAGGCCGGGCGTTTTCTCCAGAACCTCACGCGAAATCGCCACCTTCTCCTCCGGCGTTAGACGGCGGTGGGCGTTCAGAACGTCGCGGACTTCCTGCTCCAGCGAAATACCCTTCATGCGGGCCCGCCACTTGTAAGTATCGATCACCCTGTCATCCAGGTTTCGAACCAGAATCTGTCCCATGCGATCACCTCTTGCTATCAGACATGATAGCACAATCGTCGCCACAACTCAATCCGACCGGTCCCACTCCCGTAAAATTACTTGACGGAGTCAAGCATCCCGTCTCCGAAATCGCGTGCTTTTTGCGCCAAATCCGCTCCAAAGAGCACCGATTTGGCGACCCATAACCGCCAAACCGCTAGCTCTTCCGCAGCCGCCTCGCGTTGGCTTTCACCTTCCGGGAGGCAGGCGCCATCGCCGCATGGGCGAGGTCCTGGGCGGCGTCCTGGCTCTGCTGTGCCGTCCACATCCACCAGGGCCTGAGCGCCTGTTTCATGAATTCCGCCTGCATGCCCATCACACCTTCGGCGAAGGCCACCTGCTTTTCGGCGATCATCTCCGTGATCGCCGCGTTGCCCTTCGGGCTGGGCGCCAGAATACCCTGCCAGAACACGGGCATACGATGTATCAGCGTCTCGGCGGTGGCCATGCCGACACTGAACGGTGTGTGACGCCTCTTCATCAGCGCATCAAGGGGATCGAGAATTGCGCCCCCTCCTTGATGCCGCTCGGCCAGCGCGCCGTCACCGTCTTGGTCTTGGTATAAAAGCGAATGGAATCAGGGCCATGCTGGTTCAAGTCGCCGAAGACGGAGCGCTTCCAGCCGCCAAACGTGTGATAGGCCAGCGGCACCGGGATCGGCACATTGATGCCCACCATGCCGATCTGACAGCGCGACGCGAAATCGCGCGCCGTATCGCCGTCGCGCGTGAAAATCGCCGTGCCATTGCCGTATTCGTGGCCGTTCACCAGGTTCAATCCCTCATCATAGGTCTTGGCCCGCACCACCACCAGCACGGGGCCGAAAATTTCTTCCTTGTAGATGCGCATGTCCTTGGTAACATTGTCGAAAAGCGTTCCACCCAGGAAGAAGCCGTTCTCATAGCCCTGCATCCGGAAGCCGCGGCCATCGACTTTCAGCGTGGCGCCTTCCTTGATGCCCACATCGATATAGCCCCTAACACGCTCCAGCGCCTGTTTGGTGACCAGCGGGCCATAGTCAGCCTCGCGGTCCGTCGACAATCCCACTTTCAGCTTTTCGACACGCGGAATGAGCTTTTCGACCAAGGCGTTAGCCGTCGCTTCTCCGACCGGAACAGCAACCGAGATCGCCATGCAGCGCTCCCCCGCCGAGCCATAGCCCGCCCCGATCAGGGCATCGACCGCCTTGTCCATGTCGGCATCGGGCATGATCAGCATGTGGTTCTTGGCGCCGCCGAAACATTGCGCCCGCTTGCCATTATTCGTAGCCCTTCCATAGACATACTGCGCGATCGGCGTCGAACCGACGAAGCCCACCGCGGCGATATCGGGATCATCGAGAATGCCGTCCACCGCTTCCTTGTCGCCATTGACGACGTTGAGGATACCGGGAGGAAGTCCGGCCTCGAGGAAAAGTTCCGCCAGGCGCATCGGGCAGGAGGGATCGCGCTCCGAAGGCTTGAGGATAAAGGCATTGCCGCAGGCAATGGCGGGGGCGCATTTCCACAACGGGATCATCGCCGGAAAATTGAACGGCGTGATGCCGGCGGCAACGCCCAAAGGCTGGCGCATCGAATACATGTCGATCCCCGGCCCCGCCCCATCGCTGAAATCGCCCTTCAGGAGATGTGGAATTCCACAAGCGAATTCAACGACTTCCACGCCGCGCTGCAGATCGCCCAGCGCGTCGGGAATGGTCTTGCCATGCTCCATGGAAATCAGCGCCGCCAGTTCCTCCGCATGGATGCGGGCCAGTTCGAGGAAGCGCATCATCACCCGGGCCCGCGCCTGCGGGTTCTTCGCCCCCCAGCCGATCTGCGCCTCTTTGGCGTTGACAACGGCGGCGCGCAATTCCTCGCGCGACGCCAACGCCACCCGGGCCGAAACCTCGCCCGTATTGGGATTATAGATATCGGCAAAGCGCCCAGATGTGCCCTCCACATGCCTGCCGCCAATGAAATGCCCGATGTCCTTGACCATGACGACAAACCACCCGCCGGGTGCTCCCTGAATGAACTCAGGCGCGCACCCTAAGCAAAGATTCGCCGATTGACTAACGCATCTTTGTCTTCGCCCCGCGCCGGCGTGCGCGTCGAGGCGGGCGAGGTGATGGGCCGGATCGAACCGGCCTGCCTCACCCCTTCTCTCTCCTCAACGAAACCCCGCGCGCCAAGACGGTCTTCGTGACCGCCGTCCTGGACTGGCGTTAGGGCTGGCCAACGCGACTTGCCAGTTAGGGCTCGCTATCGAGGTGAGCTGGCTACACCAGAAAATCTCCAACATTCAACAATACGTGCAAACCGTTACTAGCTGTATATGAGATATCCATGGCACCATCACCGTTTAGATCGGCTGCGGTGATATCGAACGGACCGGCTGCGACTGCAATCTCGATCTCAGGGGCAAACGTCTCGTCCCCATTTCCAAGAAGGACGGATATCGAACTCGAACCAGCGTTCGCACTGACCAAATCAAGTATACTGTCTCCATTCATATCTGCAACAGTAACATTATACGGCGCAACGCCAACCGCATATTCCTGTACTGCTTGGAATGTTCCATCGCCATTCCCGCGATAAATCGAAACTTGTGCGGAGTCTCTGTTTCCAACAATGATGTCCTGATTGCCATCGCCCAAATCAACAACTTTTGCAAAAAGAGGAGCTGGATCAGTCGTTAGCGTGACGGGTGCTGCAAAACCCCCAGTTCCGTCCCCCATCAAGATGTGAATCTGGTTACTATTGGCTGTAACTAACACGATGTCTTCGTGCTCTCCATCAAAGTCGCCGACGGTCAAACCATAGTTCGAAACACCCCCAACTCCAATCGTATAGCGAGGTTGAAATGTCCCATTTCCGTTTCCCCGGAAAATCGATAATTGACCGTCATAGTAACTCGAACTTACAATATCGAGCTTACCATCCTCGTTGAAATCGCTGACGGCCACCGATGCAATGACTGGACCTCCACCATAGTTGAATTCTGGATCAAATGTCCCGTCACCATTGCCCAATAAAACGCCGACGCTGCTGGCAAAAGTATTTGCCGCAATGATGTCAACGATGGAGTCCCCGTTTACATCGGCTGTGATAATTCCCTCGACCGAAAAGGCGAAATTGGCAGGGGCAAAGGCAAAGGCCCCACTGCCATTGTTCAGAAGCACGTTTATGGCCGAACTGTTGGGCACAGAGAACGCAAGATCAATATCTCCGTCCCCGTCAAAATCCGCCGCGGATACCGAGTTGGAACCTCCGCTTGGATAGACCGTCTCATCCAGGATGATTACGTCATCCTCCCCATTGATCGTCACCGTCACCGTTTCCGACGCCGTACCGTCCTCGCTGGTGACCACAAAGCTGTCGGTGACCGACTCGCCGTCATCGAGATACTGCACGGCATCGTTGTCTACCGTGAAGCTCCAGTTGCCGCCGGCATCGACGGAGTAAGAGCCGTAACCATTCGCCGTGGCACCATCGGTCACCACCTGGGCCTGCGCCTCGCCGCGATCCACGTCGCTCACCGTCAGCGTGCCGGTCACCGGCGCCGTATCGTCCTCGCCGGTGCTGCCGGATGAGCCGCCCGCCATGCTCGCGGCATCATTGCTGCCGATGATGGTAATGGTCGCGGTACCATTGCCAATGTTGTTGCCCTGGCCGCTGTCATCGGTCGCCCTGATCGTGTAGAGCAGGCGCAGCATTTCGCCGTCGGCGAGGAAATTGAAGGCCTCCGCGCCAGACGAGAAATTCCAGCCCAGATTGTTGGCCGAACCGGGGTCCGCGGCCAAGACCGGTGTCGCAATCGTGAAGTAGCCCAGCAGGCCGGCAAGCGAAATCGACCCGGCTGATCCGGCCGTCACCTGGACGTTGCTGACGGTCATGTTGGCCTGGTCCGTGATATCCCGGTCGGTGACGGTCAGGCTCCCCGCCGCCAACAGGCCGGTGTCGGTTTCGGCAAATTCATGTCCGGCACTGTCTCCGGCGACAGCGGATACGACCGGCACACCATTTTCGCCGGTGATGGTAATGGTCACCGGCTTGCTGTCAGATTCAGTCCCGTCACTGACGGTAACATCGTAGGTCACCACGACCGATTCACCGTCGGCCAGGAAGTCGATGAGGTCATTGCCCACACTGAAGGCCCAGGCAAGAATGCCAGCGCCATCGCCAATGCTCTCATCGGATATCAAAACCGAAAGGGCGTTTTCCAGGGCTGCTTGCGCTGCCGCTGGGATTGGAAGCAGTGCCGACCACGAAGCGGAAACCAGGGTGGATGCCGCACTGTGAATGTCGGAAAGATCGGAGTCGGTGAAGGAAATCGAATTTGACGTGGTCAGCAGGTCGGTAACAATGCCGTTGGTGATATTGAAGACTTCACGAACGGCTCCCGATTGGTCGCCAGCCAAGACGGGAGCGTGGTTCTCATCCGAACCATTGATGGTGACATTCACCGTCTGTGACGCCGTGCCGTCCTGGCTGGTGATGGTGAAGCTATCGGTGACCGACTGGTTGTTGTTCAAGTACTGCACCGAATCATTGTCGACGGTGAAGCTCCAGTGGCCGTCGGCATCGACATTCCAGCTACCGTGGTCGGTTGTGCCGGAGGCAGCGATCGTGTGCGCCTCGCCACGGTCCACATCGCTTACCGTCAGCGTGCCGGTGACCGGATCGGTATCGTCCTCGCCGATGCTGCCTTCCGTATCCCCGGCAATGCTCGCGGCATCATTCTGGCCCTGGATGGTGATGCTCACATGCGCCCAACTCAGCGTGCCGTTGCCGAGACGGATGGCGTAGATCAGCGTGTCGGTAATGACGTCCGTCGCCGTCAGCCCTTGGATGCTGCTGATATTGAGCCCGGCAAAGGTGCCGGCGAGGTCGATCTCGATCTTGCCGTTGTTGATGCGGGCCATGTTGCCATTGCTCGTCGCCTCCCAGGCCGACACGCCATTGGTCAGCCCGTCGACGCTCAACAGGGCGGACGGATCAAGCGGATTGCCATCGGCGTCACTGATCGAATACAGCGACTTGGCCTTGCCGCCGAGATCGTTGCTCATCACGTCGATCAGCACGAAGCTGCCGGTGATGCTCAGCAGGTCCTCGAGATAGGCATAATTATCATCAGTAGCTTGTGGAGTGTTGATGAATGAAGTGTCCGACATGATGCCATTCCCCGTAGCTGATCGGCGCGGGTGCTCGAAGCCGGTTGATCACGCACCGCTACGTTTATTCGATCACAAATACTTTTCGTTTACATGATGCATATGCATCAGAAGCCGGCATGGAGTTAGTTTAGCGGTATGACACGAAGTAACCGGGCGACAAGTTCGCTCTGGCGGTGGGTGCCGGTCTTGCGCAACAGGCTCTGCAGGTGATTGCGCACTGTAATCACGCTAATGGCGTGCGCCTTGGCGAATGTCTCGGGGCTTTCGCCGGAGGCGAGGGCTGCGGCGAGGCGGGCTTCCGTCTGCGTTAGATCGAAATACTGCATCAGAAGCGCATTTGGAGTGCTGCGCGTGCGGGCCGGGTCGGAAATCACCAGCAGTCCCACGGCGGGCCTGAAGATATCGCAAGCCATGTCCGGTAGAATGCAGCCATAGAGCACCAGCGGCGGCTCGGCATCCCCGCGGGGCAGCGCGACGAACAGACGGGGCTCCGCCATTTTAGCGCCGCACACGGTTCGGATTAGCCGGGCAAGCTCCGGCTCGGATGCTGAGTTTGCAGCATGGAGTCTGCCGTTGCGGACATGCAGGTTTGCGCCAAGATACCTTTCCGCGGTCCCACTGACCTGAACGACATTCTCGCTGGCATCGAGACTGATGGCACATAAGCCGTGCTGCTCGAGCGCGCATGCCGCACCTTCCATCCGGGCAAATCCCAGCTGACGGGCGGTCGCAGCGGAACTGTTGAGCATGTCGCGATAAGCCATGACTGGACCTAAGTCGGATTGTGAAAATGGCTCGGAGTTGATTTTTCGTTGCAAAGTGAGAACCCAAGTAAATTGATCGGCCCGAATTCCAATCCCGGCAAACCATCGGAAACCGACATTCCGGAGATAATCCTGATAATAATCCGAGTGCGGAATCTCTTCATAGGAGATGCAATCTGCGTCGGTCATGTATCCATGGCGCAACATGGCCGGTACGCCACGCGCGCGCAGTTCCCGCTTGTGCCACCCTCCCTGAAGATATCTGGTGAGAAGTCCTTGCAGATTGGTGCTGTGCGGAATCCAATCCGGCATGTGCGAACCATCGACCGGTGAGGACCGGCTTGCTATATCAATGGGGACAATGCAACCTCCGTCGGAATCGGTAATCCGCGCAAGTTGATCGCAAACCTCAACCCATTTGGCGGGGTCAAAAGCCGCTTCGGAAATAACGCGACCCAGGTGCGTTTGATGCACTTCAAGGGTCATAGCGATTCCCCCCGAATCGGAGCGTCCCGCGTCTTGCCGGCGGGGGAATTCCGAAGCCTAAACTTGCAGCAAACTCAAGTCATGTCAACATGCAATCGGTCACAGGCAAACCAACGAATTCTACCCCCTGATCGCCACCCCCGGCACCCAGACATACCCGTCATCATCGATGATCATGCATTCCCGCAAACCATGCGGTTTGTCCATGGAACCGGCCAGCACCGTCCAGCCGCCGGCCCGGGCGGCCGCCTCTGCCACATCGGGATCGCAGCCATAAATGCGGAGTTCGACGCCGGCACCGCGCGCTTCGACGCTTGCCACCACGCCCGACAGCGGATGGTCGCAGTAGGTGTGGTCGGCATGCAGCATGAAATCGCCGCCGTTGAGCCTCAGCGCCGCGAAATCCTCATCGTCATAGAAACTGGTGGCGCCCAGCACCGCCGTCGCAAAGCGCACACTGCGCGTTACGTCGGTGACAAGGAGGTTGAAGCCCAGGCCCCTGAGGGAGCGGCCGTAGTCGGGCGGCGAGACGGGCGGTATCTTATCGGCGGAGCGCTTTTTCATGCTCCGAAGAAAACATGCTCCCGGCCCTCTTGTCCATTCCACATCACCGTGCAGGCGGGAATCCGCTTGGGGTCGGAAATGCCGTTGCGCCGCATGGCCAAGAGAAACACCACGCCGGCCTCGGTGACCGCTTCCGTCAGATCGCCCGACAGCAATCCGCATTCGAGAATTTCGGTCAGATGGGCGGCGGCGATCTGCGTCATCTTCAGCGCCTCGGGCGAGGTCAGTTCGCAGGCCGCCTGCCAGCTATCGACCAGGTCCTCATAGGCGATCTCGGCCACCACATCGGCGCCGATGGTAAAGGTCAGGTTGCCATCCGCCCGCCCCGCGCCGTTGTGGGCGCGCGGACTGCGGAAGCCCGGACAAACCAGTGTAAAGCACGGGACGGTTTCATCGAGCCTGGAATCAGAGCGCATGATGCACCTCGCTTCAGCATCTGCACAGTTTGCGCCCATTGCATTGCCAGACTCTTAATCAGAGTCAGCCCGGAAGGTGGCATACCGCCTCGATGTTGTGGCCATCGGGATCAAGCACGAAGGCCCCATAATAGGTGGGGTGATACTGCGGCCTGAGGCCCGGCGCGCCATTATCGCGTCCGCCCGCCGCGAGTGCGGCCTTGTGGAAGGCATCGACCAGCGCTCGTGTTTCCGCCGCGAAGGCGATGTGGATGCCGGGCACATGGGTGGGGCCGGTGCCGGCCCAGAACTGCGGCCGCTCCTTGCCGAAGCCAAGGCCAGCATAAGTACCGCCAGTCATCTCAAGGGTGATCTCCATCAGGCAGGTGATGCCAAGTGGGGCCAGCGCGGCCTCGTAGAAGGCCCGCGCCCGCGTCAGGTCGGTGGTCGAAAATCCAATGTGATCGAACATTCCTCATCTCCTCATGGCGGGGGGCCGCAATCGAAGCCAGCGGCGGCGGATGCGCTGGTAAGCAAAGCCGGAAAAGTGAGCACAAACTTACCCTGCTTCATAGGCCTTCTCCTGCCAGCGCGCATGATAGGAATCGAGTCCGGCAATGGCGGCGGCTTTCGTCTCGATCAGCTTGAGCGCGATATTGGGCAACACCGCGCCGTCGATCAGCGCCAGCGCCGCGGCCCCCGCCGTCGTGCCGTCGCGCAGGTCCGAAGCTATCACCCGCTGACCCTTGCGCAATTGCGCCAGCAGCGCCATCAGCACGGCATTCTGCGAGAAGGGTCCATCGACGATGATGTCACCGGCCGAGCAGATGGCATCGAGCTGTTCCGATACCATCTGCGCGCAATAGAGTGCGGCCAAGGAAGCCCGCTCTTGGCCGTTGACCGGGGGCGGGCCTTCGATATGGCCTCGGTTGCCGGAATGGGGTACGGGCCCGCCCGACGGCGTGAACGACGGCACGGCAAAGGCTCCGCGCGCCACCAGCGCTTCAGCACCGGCAAGCGATCCAGCCGCAGCCGGGGCGCCGTTTGCCACGGCCTCGAATTCGCGCCCGCCGAAGAACCGGCTGCAGGCGACGATTCGTCCCAGCACATCGGTGTTGGTAATTGTTTCGCGCTCTTGGTCCAGCCGTTCGAGCGGCGTTGACCGATCGAAAACAATGCTCCACGTTCCCGTCGAGACCAGCGAGAACCGGTCCAGCCCGGCACATACGTAGCGCATGAAATTGGCGGTCGAGTCATGCACGCCGCCCAGCACGCGGGCAGCACCTCGAAAGCCCGCGCCGCGAAACTCCGGCCGCAGCGGTCCGATGGTTTCCCAAGCCTTTGCCATGAGCGGGAACAGTCCTTCCCAGCCGCGAAGCTTCACCAGCGATGACAGGTTCTGGGTCCGCGTGTTCATCAGGTGCGAATGGCATGACATGCTGGAAATCTCGGTCACGGCAACGCCCGACAAGCGGTATCCAACATACTGGATCCACGGGATCACGGTAGCCACGCGGGCGAAGCCGGCGGGCAGCGACCGTTCCTGCCAATAGAGCTGCAGCCCGTGGGTCAGCGTCATGGGCAGCAACGGGCAATAGGTCTCCTCGAAGCTGGGCATGATCTTCTTGTAGTCATCGACGATGTGCCCCGGCGGCTCCGCCGTATAGTCCATGATCGGCAGGACGAGCCCTCCGGCTTCGTCAAGACAGGCCAGCGCCGAGCCATGGGCGCAAGGCACGATGGCATCGACGGGCAGGATGGCGTCCAGTTCGGGAAGTGCCGTCCGGCACAGGTCCACCAGCGGTTCGGGATCGATATGGCGGTAGGGCGGGCCTTCGGCATGGCGGCTGGCGATCTTGCGCTCGGCCACCAGGCTGCCCGTTCCATCAAACAGCGCGATCTTGGTATTGGTGGCCCCGGCATCGACAACCGCGATGCCGCGGGGGCTTTCGTAAGGCATGACTTTTCCCATTTTTTGGGCACTCTGCGCATTCCCCGCAGGCCCGTCAATCTTCCCGGCACTTGTCCGTGATGACCCGTTGGGTCTATAGGCCCGGATTGAAAGATTGGAGCGTGACCATGGCGAAGCTGAAATACCTCGACCTCCGCGAAGAGGTGATCGAGACCTGCCTGAAGATGAACGAAGAGGGCATCAACCAGGGCACCTCGGGAAACGTCAGTGTACGGACCGGCGAGGGCTTCCTGATCACCGCCTCGGGCATCCCCTATGCCAGGATGAAGCCTGAGCATGTGGTCGAGATGGATCTTGAAGGCGGCTACCGCGGCCCCTACCTGCCCTCCACCGAATGGCGCATGCACATGGACATTTTCCGCCACCGCGAGGAGGCTTCCGCCATTGTCCACACCCATTCGATCTTTGCCACGGCACTCGCCTGTCTCCGCCAAGACATCCCGCCCTTCCACTACATGATCGGCATCGGCGGCGGCACCTCGATCCGCTGTTCGGATTACGCCGAGTTCGGCACGCAAGAACTCTCCAACGTCATGCTCAAGGCTTTGGCGGACCGCTCGGCCTGCCTGCTTGGCAACCACGGCCAGATCGTCTTTGGTAACAATCTCGAAAAAGCCCTGTGGCGGGCGGGCGAGGTTGAGGCATTGGCCCAGCAATATCTGGCCGCCCTCCAGGCCGGCAAGCCCGTGATCCTCAGCGACGCCCAGATGAGCACCGTGCTGGCCCGCTTCAAGACCTATGGCAAGCAGCCCGATGATCTGGGCGATGACGAAGCCCATGCCGTCTTCGCGCCAACCCGCCGCGATGAAGAAACCAAGCCCGGCGGCAAGAAGAAGAAAAAGAAACACAAGTAATCCATCGCCGTCTTGACGGCGGCAAGGCCCGGGTGGTCTTGTGCCCGCCCAGCGCTTCAGCACCGGACCCTCATGAGCGGCGATCTCGTCATCGGCATCGATTCGTCCACTACCGCCACCAAGGCCATCGCCTGGGACGCCCGCGGCCGCGCCGTGGCCGAAGTGCGCGTCAGCCAGCCGATGACCAACCCCAGGCCCGGCTGGTTCGAGCAGGAGGCCGGCGACTGGACCACGGCCCTGTGCAAGGCGGTGAAACAGGTCACCCGCCAGGTGAAGCCGGAGCGCATCGCGGCTCTTGCCATCGCCAACCAGCGCGAAACTTTCGCCCAGTTCGACGCAAACGACAAAGCGCTGCGCCCCGCCACCCTGTGGCTCGACGAGCGCTCCGCCGCAGAGGCAGAGGCGCTGGCCACGAAAATCGGCACGGACCGTCTGCGCCATATTTCCGGCAAACCCGCCGACATGATCCCCTGCATCGCCCGCTGCGCCTGGTTCGCAAAGCATATGCCGGGCCTCTGGAAAAAAACCGCCATGACCTCCGAGGTGCATGGTGTGCTGGTGCATTTCCTCACCGGCAACTGGCACACGTCCACCGCCTCCGCCGATCCCATGGGCCTGATCGACATGGCCCGCTTCGATTGGTCCGACGAATTGCTCAGCGCCGTCTCTCTCACCCGTCAACAGCTTCCCAAACTCTTCCGCCCCGGCGAACCGGTGGGCGAAGTCACCGCCGCCGCTGCTAAGCTCACCGGGCTTAAAGCCGGAACCCCGGTGATCGCCGGCGGCGGCGACGGCCAGTGTGCCGGCACCGGCACCAATGTCT
>JANPCA010000088.1:0-9229 GCA_031430715.1 Hyphomicrobiales bacterium
GCCCCGCAACTGTTCATGGACCAGAAGTTCAACTACGCCGAACACAAGTTCAACCTGTTCGAATTGCGCATCAACGAGCATACTGGCACGCACATGGACGCGCCGCTGCATTTTTCCGCCGACGGCAGAAGCGTCGCCGAGATTCCGGTCGAGCAGCTGATCGTGCCGCTGGCGGTCATCGACATCCGCGACAGGGCCGCCGCCAATGCCGATGCGCAAGTGACCCCCGACGACATCAAGGCCTGGACCGCCGCCCATGGCCCGATTCCCAAGAACGCCTGCGTCGCCATGAATTCCGGCTGGGACGCCCATGTGGCGACGCCCAAATTCCGCAATGCCGATGATGCCAAGGCGATGCACTTCCCCGGTTTCCATGTCGAGGCCGCCAAGATGCTGATCGAGGACGGTAATGCCATTGGCATCGCGGTCGACACCCTGTCGCTGGATATCGGGCCCTCGCCCGACTTCGCCACCCACTATGGCTGGCTGCCCACCGGCCGCTGGGGCCTCGAATGCCTGGCCAATCTGGGAGCGCTGCCCGCCACGGGTGCCACCTTGATCGTCGGCGCCCCCAAAATCCGCGGCGGCACCGGCGGCCCGTCGCGCGTCTTCGCCATGGCGTAGCCGCTCAGGCCGAGCCGATCAAAATACCCGTCAGAAACACCAGGAAGCCGCCGACCGCGATCTGGAACGCGGCTTTCAGGAACGGCGTGTCCATGTATTTGTAACGGATCCACGAGATCGCCCAGAGTTCGCAGAAGACGACGATCACCGCGATCAAGGTGGCCGTCTGGAAGTCCGGAATGAGATAGGGCAGCGAGTGCCCCAGACCGCCGATCGCCGTCATGACTCCCGCCGCAACGCCACGGATCAGCGGATGGCCGCGGCCCGTCAGCTTGCCGTCATCCGAAAGGCCCTCCGCCAGCCCCATGGAAATGCCAGCACCCACCGAAGCCGCCGTGCCGACCAGAAAGGTCTCCCAGGTATTGCCGGTGGCGAAGGCCGCGGCAAACAGCGGCGCCAGCGTCGACACCGACCCGTCCATCAGCCCGACCAAGCCCGGCTGGATGACCTGCAGCAGGAACAGGCGGCGCTTGGCCTCGCCCTCCTCGATCTTGGCTTCCGCGGTCAGGTGCTGGAAGCCGAGCTTTACGGCGAGTGATTCATGGCCCTTCTCGGCCTCGGCCAATCGGTCCAGCAGCTTCTTGACATGGGGGTCATCGCTGCGCTCCGCTGCTTGTTTGTAGAAGCGGTAATTTTCCAGTTCGATCACTTCGGCCCGCTGGCGCATCTCCTCGATGTTCATTTTGCCGATGGTCCAGGCCGGCTTGTGCTTGACGAAGCCATTGATGTCGCTACGCCGGATCAGCGGGATGTGGTCGCCGAATTTCTTCTGGTAGAGATCGGTCAGCCAGCGCCGGTGGTCGTGCTCCTCCTCGGCCATTTCCATGAACACCTTGGCGGATGCCGGATAGGTGTCCATCAGCGCGTGCGCAAAACCCGCATAGGAACGCGCGTCGTCGTCCTCGCTGGAGATGGCCAGCGCCAGGATTTCCTGTTCGGTGAGATCGGAAAAGCTTTTCAAGATCGGTGCGGTCCGGTTTTCATTTACGCGCCCTTAACCTTAGAATCATTCCAATTTGCGGTCCAGTTTTCCGTGTCCGCAACCCTCAACACGATATTAAGCGCGATACCCCATCGATAGTGGGGCTTGGGGAAGGCGCATTTGCGATGAACACCACGACCATTGACGGGTTTGCACAACGTTTCGCCGCCGATGCCGGCCAGAGGCTGAAGCGCACCAGTCTGGCCGCGGCCGCCGGTTTCAAAAGCCATGCCGCGCTCTATTTTCTCGCCCTGCTGACCTGCGCCATTGGCCTATTCGAAAGCCGCTGGCTGGGCGTTCCCGTCTCCTTCAGCCTGGTCTCCCTGGTCACCGGCTCGACTTTCGTCTTCCTGTTCCTGATCATCGGCCTGTGGCTAATGGGCGAATTCGTCCGGCTGTGGTGGACCGGCTATCGGGGCAGCCCCGCATTGGCACTGCGCGCCAAGCTGCTCGACGACATTCTGGCGCCGGGCCGCGTTTCCAACACGCTCCATGCCTTCACCGCCAACGGGTTGTTCTTCATCGGTTTTCTGACCATCAAGAAGAACATCCCGAGCGCCGTGCCGTTCAGTTGGGACAAGCCCTTCATGGAATTCGACAAGGCGCTGCATTTCGGCGTGCTGCCCCATGACCTTCTCGCACCCCTGTTCCAATATCCTTTCATCACCTTCCTGGTGAACGTGAACTATAACCTGTGGTTCGCGGTCATCACCGCCTTCTTCTTCTGGCAGGGCTTCCGCAAGAACGACACTCAACTTCGCCAGCGTTACTTGCTGTCCTACTTACTCACCTGGTTCATCGGCACCTGCCTGATCGGCACCATCCTGTCATCCGCTGGCCCGTGCTTTTATGCCCTGGTCGAACCGGGTGCCGATCCGTATGCCGGGCTCTTGAACTATATGCGCGAGGCCAACGCGATTTACCCGATCTGGGCCGTACCGACCCAGGACCTTCTGTGGCAAACCCATCTGGCGGGCTTCGGCGAGGTCGAAGGCGTCTCGGCGATGCCCTCCATGCACGTGGGTACGGCCATCCTGTTCATCTGCTGCGCCAGACAAGCGGGCAAACGCTGGCTGGTCTGGTTCTCATGGATTTTCGCCATCGCCATCCTGTTGGGATCCGTGCTGCTCGCCTGGCATTACGCGGTCGATGGCTATGCCGGTGCGGCGGTGGCCTTACTCTGCTGGAAGCTGGCCGGCTGGTGGGTGAACCGCCATCCGCCGGTGGCCGCATGACCGCCGTAACTCTTGACCGCCCACGCGGGCGGATCGCCGAGACACTCTCAGCCATCCGCGCCGGTGTCCGTGTCCACGCGCTCCTCTATGCCTTCGCGCTGTTGGTGACGACGGCGGCGGTCATCGAATCCACCGTGCTGTCAATCCCGCTCGATCTCCGCATGGTGATGCTGTTCTCAGGCCCCGTGCTATTGATCCTTGCACTGATGATCATCATCGGGCTTGGCCTCGAAGCTGTGCGCCTGGCCCGCATTCGCCACCAGGGCAGCCTCATGGCCGCGCTCGGTGCCAAGCTCCGCGACGACTACCTGACGCCCATGCGCATTTCCAACGCCGTCCATTCCATGGTCTTCATGACCGCCTATATGGCCGGCTACACCTTCATCAAGCGCGCCATCCCCTCCGCCGTGCCCTTCTCCTGGGACGTGCCTTTCAAGGAATGGGACAAGGCGCTGCATTTCGGGGTCCATCCTTATGAATGGCTGGCCCCGCTGCTCAACGACTCCTGGATCACCTTCGCGCTGAACGTGAACTACAACATGTGGTTCTTCGTGATGTTCGCTTTATGGTTCTGGCAAGGCTTCGACCGGAACGACACCGAACTGCGCCAACGTTTCCTCTTGGGCTTCACGCTCACCTGGTTCCTCGGCACCTGCATCATGGGCACGCTGCTGTCGAGCGTCGGCCCCTGCTTTTATGGCCGCCTGATCCCCGGCACTGACCCCTACGCCCCGGCCATGGCCTGGCTCAACGAAGCCGCCAAGGACTATCCGATCTGGTCGCTCAAAGTCATGGACGGCTTGTGGAAGACCTACGAGACCGGCGAGGGCGTGGTCAATGGCATCTCGGCCATGCCTTCGATGCATGTCGGCACCTCGGTACTATTTGCATTGCTCGGCTTCGCCTCGGGCAAGCGCTGGCTAGCCTGGCTGCTCACCGCCTTCGCCACGCTGATCTTCATCGGCTCCATCCACCTCGCCTGGCACTACGCCATCGACGGCTATGTGGGAGCCGCAGTGGCCTTCTTCGGTTGGTGGTTGGCGGGGTGGCTGGTAAGATGGGATCGCGGGCTGAGAGGCGCGGCCTGAGCGCATTGGCCTCTCCCCCTATTGTAATCGCCGGATTTATTCCGGCGACCCATTGTTCAGCACGCTCAACTTCCTTGCGAGTTGCGAAATGGGTCCCCGGGACAAGCCCGGGGATGACAGAATTTGGATCGTACGCGCTTCAAGTTTCGCTTGGTGAGGGCGCTCAATTCTCATCCATCTTCAGCGCCGAAATGAACGCCTCCTGCGGGATTTCGACCTTGCCGAATGCCCTCATCTTCTTCTTGCCTTCCTTCTGCTTATCCAGAAGTTTGCGCTTTCTTGAAATGTCGCCGCCGTAACACTTGGCGGACACATCTTTCCGCATCGCCGACAGGGTCTCGCGCGCCACGATCTTGCCGCCGATGGCCGCCTGGATCGGAATCTGGAACATGTGGCGCGGAATTAATTCCTTGAGCTTCTCGCACATGACGCGCCCGCGCTGCTCGGCGCGGGCCTTGTGCACCACCATGGCCAGCGCATCGACGGGCTCGGTGTTGACGAGAATTTGCAGGCGCACCAGATCGCCCTCCTCGTAGCCGACCATCTTGTAGTCGAACGAGGCATAGCCGCGCGACACGGACTTCAACCGGTCATAGAAATCGAACACCACTTCGTTGAGCGGAATGTCATAGACCACCATGGCGCGGGCACCGGCATAGGTCAGTTGCTTCTGGCGGCCGCGGCGGTCCTCGCAGAGCTTGAGGATGGAGCCCAGATATTCATCCGGCACCAGGATGGTCGCCTCGATCCACGGTTCCTCGATGTTGAGGATCAGCGTCTGGTCGGGAAGATCGACCGGATTGTGCAATTCGATCTGGTTGCCGTCGCGCAGGTTCACTTTATAAATAACCGAGGGCGCCGTAGTGATGATATCGACGTTGTACTCGCGCTCGATCCGCTCACGGACGATTTCGAGATGCAACAGCCCGAGAAAGCCGCAGCGGAATCCGAAGCCCAGGGCGGCTGAGGTCTCCATGTCATAGGTGAAGCTCGCGTCATTGAGCCGGAGCTTGCCCATCGCCTCGCGCAAGTCCTCGAAGCGCGCCGCGTCGACGGGGAAGAATCCGGCGAACACCACGGACTGGGCCGGCTTGAAACCGGGGAGCGGCGTCACCGCGACAGCCTTGTCGTCAACCACCGTGTCGCCGACCCGCGTGTCCGCCACCTGCTTGATCGAGGCCGTGAAGAAGCCGATTTCGCCCGGCCCCAACTCGTCGATCAACTCCTTCTTGGGCCGCGACACGCCGACGCGCTCCAGCGTATAGATGGCATTGGTCGACACCAGCTTGACCCGCATGCCCTTCTTCATCACCCCGTCGATGATGCGCACCAGCACGACGACGCCAAGATAAGTATCATACCAACTATCGACCAGCAGCGCCTTCAGGGGCTTGTCGCGGTCACCCTTGGGAGCGGGCAGGCGGTGCACGATGGCTTCGAGAACGTCGGGAACGCCCACGCCTGTCTTGGCCGAAATCGGAATGGCCTGCGAGGCATCGATGCCGATCACGTCCTCGATCTGCTGGCGGATGCGCTCGGGCTCGGCGGCGGGCAGATCGACCTTGTTGAGAATGGGCACGATCTCGTGGTGATTGTTGATCGCCTGATAGACATTGGCCAAGGTCTGGGCCTCGACGCCCTGTGAGGCATCGACCACCAGCAGCGAGCCCTCGCAAGCGGCGAGCGAGCGCGACACTTCGTAAGCAAAGTCGACATGGCCCGGTGTGTCGATCAGGTTCAGAACGTACTGCTCGCCGTTCTTGGCGGTGTAATCGAGGCGCACTGTGTTGGCCTTGATGGTGATGCCGCGCTCGCGCTCCAGGTCCATCGAGTCGAGAATCTGGCTCACCATGTCGCGCTCGGCGACGGCCCCACAGAGCTGGATCAGCCGGTCGGCCAGCGTCGACTTGCCATGGTCGATGTGGGCGATGATGGAGAAATTGCGGATATGTGCGGTGTCAATCATGATTGGCGCGGTGTTTGGCACCCGCACCCCGAGAGGTCAAGCACCGCGTCAGCGCAGGCGCCGCGGTTTCACCGGCTCCGCATTGTGTGGATCCTCGGGCCAGGACTGTTTCGGATAGCGCCCGCGCATGTCGGAGCGGACTGACGGGTAGCCGTTGCTCCAGAAGGTTTCGAGCGATTGCGTGACGGCCAGCGGGCGCCCGGCTGGCGACAGGAGTTCGATGCGTAAACGGCTGCGGCCCTCGGCGATGGCCGGGGTGCGGGCCAGGCCGAACATTTCCTGCAGGCGCACCCGCAGGACCGGATCGCCCTCGGTTTCGTAGTCGATGCGTACGTCGGCACCCGACGGCACCGCGATGCGGACCGGCGCCAGCCGGTCCATCCTGCGTGCCAACTCTTGCGGGATCATGCCAGCCAGGATCTGATGCATGTCGAGCCGGTCGAGATGGGCCTTGCGGCTGATGCCTGCGAGATAGGGTGTGAGCCAGTCTTCCAATCCCGCCAGCAACGCCTCGTCCACAAGGTCCGGCCAACCGTCATCGGGAAACAGGCGGCGCAGGAACATCACCCGGGCCCGCAGCGACTTGGCGCCATCGTTCCAGGGAAGGCTGCCAAGCCCCATGTCGCGCACGCCCTCGGTCATCGCGGCGCCAATCTGCTCAGGATCGGAATTGAGAGCGGGCTTCTCCTCCAGCACCAGCGCGCCGAGACGCCGCGAGCGCGTGGCACTCACCGCCCTGGCGCGGCTGTCCCAGAACACGCCGTCGCGTGTCTCGATCTGCGCACTGAAATGCTCTTCGATCTCTCTCAGCGACAAGGGGGCCGCGAGGAATATTTTCTGGTCGCCCGAAGCGCCATCGGTGGTGGCCACCGCCAGCCATTCCTGCGTCATCAGCGCGTCGTGTTCGGGGAGGATCGCGCCGCCGCCTCCCGACATGCGGTAGCGCCGGTCGCCGCCGCGGGCTTGCGCAATGCGGTCCGGGAAGGCGAGTGCCACCAGCACGCCAGCGCCGGCATCCGAAGCTTCTTCCTTGTTACCGGCGATCTGGCGAATTTGCTTGGCTGTCTGCTTGATACGGTCGCGCGCCGCGCCGCGCGACTGCGACAGCCGCGCCCTGATATCGGCCCCCGCTTCACGGCCCAGCCCGTCGCGCTCCGAGAGCATGGCGGCGAGATCGGCGGCAAGGGCGCTTTGCCCCCGCACCACCATGTGCGCCAGGCGCGGATGCAGTGGCAGCCGCACCATCCGCTTGCCCATGGGCGTGATCCTGCCAGCGTCATCGATGGCTTCGAGCCGCTTGAGCAGGTCCTGGGCCTGCCCATAGGCGGCCACCGGCGGCGGATCGAGCCACGGCAGGGCCTTAGGCTCGGTAACACCCCAGGCCGCCAGTTCCAGAACCAGGGGCGCCAGATCGGCCACCAGGATTTCCGGCTGGTCATGGGGTGCGAGGGCCCGCGTCTCGGCCTCGGGCCATAAGCGATAGCCGATGCCCGGCCCCTGACGCCCAGCCCGGCCCCGGCGCTGATCGGCGGCGGCGAGCGAGACGCGCACCGTTTCGAGCGCCGTCATGCCGCTCGCCGGATCAAAGCGTGGGACGCGCTTGTAGCCCGTATCGATCACCGCGCCGATGCCTTCGATGGTGAGGCTGGTTTCGGCAATGGTGGTGGCCAGCACGATCTTGCGCTCGCCTGGTGGCGATGGCTTGATCGCCGCGTCCTGCTCGGCAAAACCCATGGCGCCATAGAGCGGGCGCACCACCACGCCCCTGGGCAGCGTGCCGGCGTTCAGCAGGCCTTCGGTGCGGCGGATTTCCGCTTCGCCGGGAAGGAAGATGAGGATGCTCTGCTCCGTCTCGCCGAGCGCCCGGAATACGGCGCGCGCCGCATCCGCCGAAACCGTCTGGCGTTGCGCCTTGTCGAGATAGCGCGTCTCGACAGGATAGACCCGGCCCGCCGCCGCGATCACCGGCGCGTTCCCCAGATGGGCGGAAATCCGCGCGGCATCGATGGTCGCCGACATGACGAGGATTTTCAGATCGTCGCGAAGCCCGCGCTGGATATCGAGGGTCAGCGCCAATCCCAGATCGCCATCCAGCGAACGCTCGTGGAATTCATCGAAGATGACGAGGCCGGTGCCCTTGAGTTCCGGATCAGTCTGCAAACGCCGGGTGAGAATGCCCTCGGTAACGACCTCGATGCGGGTTCTCGGCCCCACCTTGCGGTCAAGCCGCACCGCATAGCCGACCGTGCCGCCGATCTCGTCCCCCAGCGTCTCCGCCATGCGCCGGGCGGCAGCCCGCGCCGCCAGCCGCCGCGGTTCCAGCATGACGATCTTCTGTCCCTTCAGCCAAGACGCATCAAGCAGCTTCAGCGGCACCCGCGTCGTCTTGCCAGCCCCGGGCTCCGCCACCAAGACGGCACAGGGAACGGCTGACAGTGCTTCGCTCAGGCGCGGGATAACGGCATCGACGGGAAATTCCATGCCGCCCAACAAGGCGGCGGCGGCTCGAATGTCAAGCAAGCTCGATGACAGCGGGTGGGAGAGATTGAACTTCCGCTTCTGACCCTGAACGGGCATCAACTCCCTGGAATGTTTGTTAACACTTGACGCATGGTGTGTTACAGTGGCCGTCCAAGTCCCCGTCTGTACTCCCGTAATGGAGGCTTATCGTGCATTGGTGTGTTGGCTGTCTCATTGCGATCTTTGCCTTAGCAACTCCCGCTGCAGCCGCGCCCATGCATGATGCGGCCAAGAAGGGAGATGTTCCCGCGATCACGGCAGCACTTGAGGCGGGCGCCGATGTTAACGAGAGTGACGGCTGGGCGACACCACTCTGGTATGCCGCCCGCCGTGGCCATGAGGATGCCACCAAACTGTTGATTGCGCAGGGCGCAGACGTCAATCTGACAACAAAATCTTCTGGCCCGCCGCTTCTCGGTGCCATCGAGCGCAAGAACGCCATTCTGGTCAAATTGCTTCTCGCCAGTGGCGCGGATCCCAACGCTGCCTTCGCGACAAATTCGGCCCTGTACTTGGCGGCCAAAAGCGGTTGCCTCGAGTGCGTAACGGCACTGGTGGACTTGGGGGCAGACGTGAATGCACTCAATCAAGATCGCGAGACACCAATTCACACAGCGAAATTGATCGGACTTCGCGAGATAGCCGATTATCTAGCCACGCATGGTGCTGTCTCACCAAGAATCGCGCCGATTTCGGCCAAACTTGCTACTGCCGATCCCACCAAAGGACAGGCCGTCTTTGTCAATAAATGTGTGCATTGCCACTACATCGAATCAAAGAAAGGCACCAAATTGGGTCCCAATCTTTGGGGCGT
>JANPCA010000089.1:0-4137 GCA_031430715.1 Hyphomicrobiales bacterium
GGGCGGGCTTGTAGTCAGGGTATGTGGTACCAGCACCAATGGCGGTGACGAAGGTTTCTCCGGGCACCAGGATGCCGCCGTCCCAGGCGCCGTCGTGGAAGGGAACGATTTCACCGCCCTGCTCCACCCTGCGGTTCAGCAGCACATGAGTGTCGACGCGCACCAGGCGTCCGCCCTCGTTGGCATAGCGGTCGCAGGCCCCCTTCATCCCGTCGCGGATGAAGCAGAGGACGGGGCAGGCATCGCAGCGAATCTTCTCGGCACTCAAGTCCATCAGCGCTCTCCCAGAGCCTGGATCGCCGCCAGCACACGGCCGGGCGTGGCGGGAGTGCGCATTATCCGCGCTCCGCAAGCATTGTAAATGGCATTCAGGATGGCGGGGGCGGTAGGGATCAGGGCCTGCTCGCCGACACCCTTGGCGCCATAGGGGCCAACGGCGGAGGGGCACTCGATCAAGATCGAGGTGATGGGCGGCACGTCGCCGATGGTCGGGATCAGGTAATCGTGCAGGTTCTCGGCGCGGCCGGGCGAGAATTCCTCCATCAGCGCCATGCCGATGCCTTGCGCCACGCCGCCCTCGATCTGGCCCTCGATGAGCATGGGGTTGATGGCGCGGCCGACATCGTGGGCCGCCACGATGCTCAGCACACGGACGGTCCCGAGACGGATGTCAACTTCGACCTCGGCCAGATGGGCGCCGAAGCCATAAACGGCATAGGGGGCACCCTGGCCATCGGCATTCAAGGGGCTGGTGGGCGGATCGAATGTTTCCTCCGCACACAGAACATAGCCATACTCGCCGGTGGGCAGGTGCGAGAGGGTTATGGCGCGGATGACGGAAGGCTCGCGCACCAGCAGGCGGTCACCGGCGATTTCGATCCGTGCATCAGGGCTGGCGTTGGCCAGGCGCAGGAGTTTGCGGCGGAGCGCCAGTCCGGCGCGTTCGGCGGCCTTGCCGGTGACGAAGGTCTGGCGCGAGGCGGAGGTCTTGCCGCAGTCTGGCGTCAGATCGGTATCGGCGGAGACGAGGTCGATAAAATCGACGGGGAGGCCCACGGCATCGGCGGCGATCTGGGTAATGACGGTGTTGGAGCCCTGGCCGATGTCGACAGCACCCTGGTGCAGCGACAGGCGGCCGTCTGGCTTCAGGCCGAAGCGGATGGTCGAGGGGTTGGGCAACGAGGTGTTGCCGCAGCCATAGAACATGCCGGCCACGCCCACGCCGCGGCGAAGTCTTTCGGAGCCGGCATTGAAATGGGTGGCGGCGGCGTTGGCCACTTTCCAGGCGGGGCGCAGGGCCTCAAGGCACTGCCTGATACCGACACCGTCACCCATCACCTGGCCGGTGACAGTGGGCGTATCGTTGCCAAGCGCGTTGCGGATGCGGAACTCAAGGGCGTCGAGCTCCAGCTTCTCCGCCAGCATGTCGAGCATCTGTTCCTGGGCAATCACCGTCTGCGGCACGCCGAAGCCGCGGAAGGCGCCGGAGGGAACCGAGTGGGTCAGGATGGCGCGGGTTAGGGCGCGGTAGTTCGGCACCACATAGGGGCCGGACGCGTGGACCGGCACGCGGTTGGCGACCGTGGGGCCAAAGGAGGCATAGGCGCCGGTGTTGAAGTCGGCGTGAAAATCCATGGCGAGGATGCGGCCATCGCGCGTGGCGGCCATGCGCGAATCCATGCAGGCGGGGTGGCGCTTGGTGGTCGACTGGATCGATTCGGAGCGCGAGTAGACCATGGCGGCGGGCCTGCCCGTCAACCATGCGGCAAGCGCCACGAAGGGCTGCACCGAAAGATCGAGCTTGGAGCCGAAACCGCCGCCGCAGGCCGACGGGATGATGCGCACATCCCCGGGCGCCAAATCCATGATGGCGGCGATGTCGTCGCGGTCCATGTAGGGCGCCTGGGTCGAGGCAGTGATCTCGATCCGCTCACCCACGCGCCTGGCCCAGCCGGCCTCGGGCTCGATATAGGCGTGTTCGACAAAGCCGGTTTCAAAGCTTCCTTCGACAATGACAGGGGCCGTCTCGAAGGCCTCGTCAACATTGCCGCAGGCGACGCGGCCCTTGACCAGGATGTTTCCAGGACGGTTCGCATGGACCAGTGCGGCACCACGGGAAAGTGCCGCTTCCATGGTAAGCAGCGGCTTGATTTCGGTCCACGTAACGGGAAAGGCCGAGAGGTCGAGTACTTCAACCGCCCGGCGTTCGCCAACCACGGCCGCCACCGCTTCGCCGCGGAAACGCGTCTCGTCCACGGCGAACACCGGCTGATCGGCAAAGGGCGGAATGACGCCGAAGAGATTGCGGCCGGGAATGGCGCTAGCCGTCAGTATACGGACGATCCCCGGATGGGCGGCGCGGTAGGCATCGAGATCGGTGAAGCGGAAGGCGGCGTGGTGATGGGTGGAGCGGATGGCGCGCACCCACAGGGCGTCTGCGGGAATGGCATCGGCGCCATAGGCCTCAAGTCCCGTAACCTTGGGTCCACCGTCGAGCCTGACGATCGACGCGCCGACCGCCGCGCCCGTGACAGCAATGATGGGAACAGCCACGCGGTCCTCCGCCACGTCGAGGATGGCGTCGATGATCTTGGCATAGCCGGTGCACCGGCAGAGCACGCCGCCCAGGGCGTCCTTCACGTGATCGAGGCTTGGCGACTCGTTGTATTCCAGCAGGGCAGCGGCGGCCACCAGCATGGCGGGCGTGCAGATGCCGCATTGGGCAGCGCCACGCGCCAGGAAGGCCTGCTGGAGGGCGGCACCCTTTTTGGTCTGGCGCGGCAAACCCTCGATGGTGATCACCGTGGCGCCTTCGATCTGCGCCGCGGGGACCAAACACGCACAGGCCAGAGCGCCGTCGATCATCACCGTGCAGGCGCCGCAGTCACCGGCGTCGCAACCGGACTTGGTGCCCATCGCACCCTGCTCCTGGCGCAGCATGTCGCTTAGCCGCATCATCGGGGCGGCGCGGCTGGTGGCGGGGGCGCCGTTCAGGACGAAAGTGACCGGTTCAGCCATGGGCGCGGTCCAATGCTTCACCGGCCATGGCGATGGCCGCTTCCAGCCGGTAGGTGCCGGGGGCGCGGACATCGTCGATGGGCGACAGCGGCGCCATGTGTTCGGGCCTCACGATGGATGACGGCCGCTGGTGGCGCGGCAAGCCAATAAGTGCCGATTCGAGGCCGGTCAGTCGCAGTGCGGCCGGGGAGGCGGAGCCCACGGCCACGGCGGCGCGGATGATGGTACCCTCGGCGTCGCGTTCGATGACGGCGGCCGCCATGACAATCGAGATCACCAGATAGCGCCTGGCACCCAGTTTCACGAAGGACGAGGCGGTCCTGGCCGAGGGCTTGGGGATGAGGACCGCGGACAGGATCTCATCGGGTGCCAGGGCCGTCTTGCGGTAGCCGGTGATGAAGGCGGCGAGCGCCATGGTGCGGCGGCCCCGCCGGGATGCCAGCTCGACAGTGGCATCGAGCGTCAACAGGGGCGGCACGCCATCGGCGGCGGGCGAGGCATTGCACAGGTTGCCGGCGATCGTGGCGCGGTTCTGAATCTGGATGGAGCCGACCTCGCTGGCCGCGGCCTTCAGTCCGTCGAAGGCAGGCGGCAGCGGTGCCCTGATGATGCTGCTCCACGTCTCCCCACCGCCGATCCGGTAGTGGTCCGGTGATTCGGCGATGCCGCGCAATTCGGGCACGGCCGATAGATCGACGACCGGCCGGGTGATGGTCCGGCCGGCGTGGGCGGGAAACACATCGGTTCCGCCGCTGACCACCAGCGCGTTTCCAGCCGACAGCAGAGCCACGGCGTCCTCGATGTTTCGCGGCCTTGCATACACGGTCTCGATATCCCAGAGGTCCATATTTGGCTCCAACACAAAAGTTTCGCGCGGCACCCGTCAACTGTCAAGAACTGAGGGCTTGCAATGGCGGGCTTGGACCCATGAGATAGTCTGGCGTTGAATCGAATTGCTAACCCAGGACGAAGACCTTAACAGTAGCTTTCCCACAAATTTGGAGCCTTATGCATTGGAACGGCGCCTGACCACGATCCTGTCCGCCGATATCGCGGGTTATTCCCGGTTGATGGAGATGGACGAAGCGGGCACGCTTGCCGAACTGATGGAGCGGCAGG
>JANPCA010000090.1:0-3147 GCA_031430715.1 Hyphomicrobiales bacterium
CGGCGTCGGCCTCGTCGGTCATGTTCGCGACCGGAATCGTGGTGCTGCTCGACCAGGTGACGGACCCCCATAATGTCGGAGCGATCCTGCGCACCTGCGCGGCGTTCAACGTAACGGCCCTGGTGGCCACCGCCCGGCACAGCCCGGAAGCCTCGGCCGTGCTCTTCAAGTCGGCGTCCGGCGCCTATGAGCATGTGCCTTTCGTCAAGGTCACCAACCTGTCGCGCGCCATGGCGGAACTGAAGGACTACGGCTTCCGCATCGCCGGCCTCGACAGCGAGGCAAACGAGGGCATCACGGCGCTCGACCGGACGCCGCCTATCGCCATGGTGCTGGGTGCTGAAGGCAAGGGCCTGCGCCAGCTCACCCGGCAATCCTGCGATCATCTGGTCAGGCTCGAGATGAAAGGGCCGATCAAGAGCCTCAATGTTTCGAACGCCTGCGCGGTCAGCCTCTACGCTCTGACACATTGAGCCGCGAATTGACGTTGGATCAACCGGACTGTGGCATTTTCTTGGTTATTTTAAGGGATTCTTAATGAATTTGACTTGCGCGGATTGCGTAAATTTGGTTTCATTCAACCCAGAGCGGCGTACGGAATACACTGGAGTCCAACAATGTACGGCAGAGCAATCTTGGCCGCCGCAGCTTTGACATCGCTTGCGTCAGCAGCATCGGCGATGCCGTTGCAATATTCTTACAATTTCGCCTGCCCCGTGGCGTCTTGCGCCTATCAAGTGGTCAAGAACTTTGCGCCAGGCGGTGGTGCTCCCGCCTTGCAGGTTACGGCAAAGACGGTGCTCACTGACGGCAGCGCCGTCAATATCGTTGCACCTGGTTCCGGGGTCGGCATCGGTCAGTGGGCGCCCAATGGGCTTGGCGAGATGAATGGCGCTGGCGACAACAGCCATACGGTCGATGGCTCCGGTCTCAATGACCTGCTGCAACTCGTCTTCGACACGGAAGTGAAAATCCTGTCGGCGACTTTCACCTACGCCGGTGTCATCGCCAACAGCAACGACGCCTTCGCCTTTTTCGCGGATGATGACGGCAACGGCAGCGTAGCGGGCGACATGGTGTTCTCGCACCAGGATATTGGTGCCGCCGGCGGCGTAGGCACCTATAATTTCACACTCGACGCCTTCTCCGACATTTTCAGCAAGACCTTCGCTTTCGCGGCCATTTGGGACGCAAACCAACAGGTTTGCACGCGATGGTATCGTGGCAATTGCACGAGGTGGAAGACCGTCAACTTCTTCGACAGCTTCAAGTTGACGTCGGTGATCGTGCAAAGGCCGCCGCAGGTGCCGCTGCCGGCGGCACTGCCGATGTTCCTGTCCGCTCTTGCGATCGGCGGATTCGTGTCGCGCCGCCGGGCCAGAAAGTCTGCCTGACCGGCCCGGCCCTAGCTTTATCCTGCAAGGACCCGCTCCGTTTCCAACGGGCGGGTCTTTTCATTGCAGCCACAACGCTTGCGGTCCGCCGCATCCCGCATTATTGAGTGCCCCCAAGCCGGCTTAGCTCAGTTGGTAGAGCACCTGATTTGTAATCAGGGGGTCAGGGGTTCGAGTCCCTTAGCCGGCACCAGTGATTTCAAACACTTAGAGACAACGCTGCATTCTTCTAGTCTCTTTTTAGTCACCGATTTCACGCTCCCTAGGCGGCCAATCTCAGAGAATCTGACGGCAGTGTCCTCGCAGAGAACGGCTTCGTTTGCACCCCGTCCACCATCATCTTGAGATAGATTTCATAGTTCGCGAGACCCACGAGATCACGGGCACGAATGTCACCACCAAACTGCCTCTCAAGGATTGCCGCGTCCGTTGCCCCGACCCTAAAGGCAATGATGGTGCCAATGTTTCCCCAGATCGATTCGCGGATAGTCTCACTTAGTCTCGCGCCATACTGCGTCGTCGCGACTAATCCCAGACCGTATTTCCGCAGCTCGGAGAGCATGTCTGCAAAGGCAGAGGTGGTGAAGGAGTGGAACTCATCGACATAGAGGAAGAATGGCTTCCTGGCTGCTTCTGGCTCGTCCTCGCGGCCATAGGCGGCATGGGCGATGGCAGAAACGATCAGACCGCCGACCACGTTTGCGGTGTCTGCGCCGAGCCGCCCCTTCCCAAGATTCACGACGATCACTTTCCCAGTATCCATGATTTCTCGGAAATTGATCGGGACGCGAGGATTGCAAAGCGCTTGCCGTACCACGGGATGCGCAAGAAACGCCCCCAACTTGTTCGCAATCGGCGCTACGCCATCGACTGCAGTGCGATAGTTCATGGCGGGAAACTCCTGATCCCAGAACGTCCGAACTTGCGGGTCAGTGACATCGGCCACCACGTCCGCCCTGAAGTCCTTGTCCAAGAATAGCGGCATGATGTCTTGAAGCGTCGAGCCGTTCCGCTCTAGGAGGGCAAGAAGCCCATACCGAAGCAAATGCTCCATGCGAGCGCCCCAGGCATCTTCCCACTGCTTCTTGAGGGTTTCGATGAGGGCAGAGGCCACCAGCGGACGGGAATTCCCACCACCCACATCGAGCGGGTTATACCCGAACTCACACAACGGATCAGCCACGTCCCAATAGAGCACCTTGCTACCCTCTGCCCGAACTATAGCTTCCGCAAGATCACCGTGGGGGTCAATGAGACAGAAGCCCTGACCATTCTCGATGTCCTGGCTGGCCATCGACAGCAGAAGCGACGACTTGCCGGTGCCGGTCTGCCCGATCACAAAGGTATGAGAAAGGCGGTCTCGGAGTTTGATGCCGAATGTGGTGTGGGGTGGACGGGCGTTGGTGGTGGCGAGGGTGATGACTGACATACTGCATTCTGACAGCGGGACGCTAGCTCCAAAAGTCACCCCGAGATGCAGCATCCCCAAGCGAATGTTATAATTTAGCCATGTTGATTCCAGGCATGAGGCGGAAAGCAATACTCTACTTTGCGCTGGCAACCGTCTGGATGTTTCCGTGGCTTGTTGCTTTTTCAGTCATGCTTTGGATATAGAGCTGGCCTGGGGAATCCGGACAGACGGATAAGTGGATTTTCTGCCTGACAGCGGCCAAGGTTGGCGCGAATCAGGAGAGCAGATGGGAAAGCGAACACGCCGGAACCACACACCGGCCTTCAAGGCGAAAGTGGCTCT